>JANLRI010000356.1:0-4143 GCA_031361565.1 Betaproteobacteria bacterium
CAAAGCCGGTACCACTGGCTAACAAGATGATGGGCTTTGCACTATCTTCGCGCAAGAAAAACGTGCCTAAAGGGCCTTCAAAGCGCAGGATATCGCGCTCCTTGATCGCCGGTGTGCTCACGCCAAACAAGCCATCGGTGAACTTTCCGCCGGGCATGTGGCGCACGTGCAGCTCGATTTGCTCAGCGAGATGCGGCGCGCAGCCCATTGAGTAGGGGCGACGGGTGCCATCACGCATGATGATCTCAATGTACTGGCCGGCCAGATAGCGCAGCTTTTCCGTAGCCGGCAACTGAAGCATGAGCTTGATGACATCGGGCGCCACTCGCTCGATGCTCGACACACGGCAGGGCATTTTCTTGATGGGAATATCGCCAACGGCGGCCAGAACCCTGGCCTCTACCACCAGATCAGAGCGAGCTTTAGCACAGCACAACAAGGCGTAGCCCTTCTCGATCTCTTCCTGACGCAGCGCCCCCACCGAATGAGGCCCTTGCTCAATGGTGCCCGACAAAATGCGTGCCTTGCATGAGCCACAGGCGCCGTCTTTGCAGCCATAGGGCAAGACAATGTTCTGCGCTAGCGCCGCTTGTAAGATGAATTCATCGGGCTCAAGGCTGAAATTTTTTTCGCTTGGCTTGAGAGTTACGGAGAAGCTCATAGGAACGCGATTCGTCTTTGCAAATAGAAGACCCTAATTATCGCTGATTCAAAACAAGAACCCCGCGCGGGGCGGGGTTCTCAAGTCAACTTACTGCAAGGTCACGTACCTGAAGTTACTTCGCCCGCCATAAAGTGGCGTTCTGAAGTTCGCATTGGCGTTCATATCGGTGTCGCCACTGCGACGATCAATTCGCAAGGTGAGCGCGGCTTGAGACGAAAGCACGGTGGCTCCCACTCGCTTCACCTTTACTACCGAGATCCCCGCAACGCCATCCGAGACAGGAATAAACGTACCCCCTTGAAGCGCATTTCCACCTGAACCCAAATTTCGAGCGAAGACGAAACCGTCAAAGCCTTTGGAACATGGCGTGGCCGAGGGGGTATTCGAAGACCAAAATACTCTACCGCGCCGAATCTCAGGGTTGAGATCAATCTGTCCATAACCCGACATACTGATATACCAGCCCTTGATCGTATCGGGCAGCAACTTAGTGTCGGCCAGAGCGACCTGGAGCAGGTCACTCTTGACGATAGGCGTAGCGATGCCATTGGGTGTTGCCTTGGACCCGTCCTTGATCGCGAAGAAGGTGCTGTTAGTGGCGGCATTGGTCACGCTTGCATCGGCTTGAGACAAAAGCTTGCCAGTGCCAAACACGACCCAGCGATTCTTCGGATTGAACGGGTCGACCGAGATCACCGGGCGAGTCGTAATCGGCTCACCTACGCTAGCAATGGGCGCGGCGGGGTCCGTCCAGCCTGCCGCGGTGGGACTAGACACGTCAAAGCGCCAAACCTTACCCAGCAAGTCACCTGCGTAGAGTTGCTCCACCGTGTTGTCGCGATCCGCTAGACGAAAGCCATTGACTTGCCCCAAGCCGGAGGGACTGCCACTGCTATGGGCTGGCGTGTTAAAGCGATATAAAACCGCTCCAGTCTTTGGATTGAGCAACCATAAATGTCCGGTTCCTGCGACGTTGTTGTAGCCCGAGGTCACAGCAACCACCCAACCAAAACGACGTGTCTTGAAGATGGTCGGCTCGCCAAAGGAGTAACCCATTTTGGCATCATTGGCGGTCTCACCCGTGAACTCCCACAAGACTTTGGCGGCCACGTCGGCTTCGGTTGTGGCATCGGGATTAGTGACATCGAGCGCGTAGAAACCTTTACCGCCCTTGTTCATTCCCGCGACCAAAATCGTGCGCCAATCGGCTGTACCCGTCGGTACCCCGGACTTGCCGAAATCGACATCAGTCACAATCGGGCTTTGATCAACCCGAAAGCGATGTGAGAATTTGTTGGGCAGGGGGTCCGCATATTTCCAAGCCCAGGAGGCCAGGCCGTCCACGCCATTTCGATAAAGCATACCGGGAACATAGGCCCACTTTTCTTTACCTGAATCCGCAGCACCTACGGTAGCATCAAAGGCGTGCAACATGCCGTCACTGGCACCCACATAGAGGGTCGGTGTACGGCTCGCTTTGGCCGCTTTAAACGCAGCGTAACCATCGTTGTAACTATCCAGCAATGGGCCGCTCGGACCTGCTTCGTAGTGTGGTTTGGAATTGATGATGGCGCCAAGTACGGTTGCGCGCTGACGGAAGTTGCCCACCGTCGACGTTGGCGCGGGAATGCTCGTACTGGGTGCGTTGTCTTCTTTAGCGCGGTTACCGCGCAAGTACTCCAAGATATCCAGGCTCATCACCGGGTTGGTACTTAAACTGTCCTTTTGGTTAGCAGAGAGGCTCGACCAGCGGAAGGGTACTGCCGTATTGGAGGAGGTGTTCATCGTGGCAATCTTGCGCCCCGTGTCCCAACCCGCTCCAACGGTTTGAATATCCAATCTTGCCGCAGCATCCCACAAAGCAGGGCCTTGTGCGCCACCGGTGATGGGGTTCACGTCGCGCACTTCCAATTTGCCAGTCCACTCGCCTGGCTTGTATGAGGCCCGAAAAACGTAAGGCGCATTTGCGCTCTCGTAGTCGCTAGATGTGGAAGCTGAAGGTGTGCCGGAGGTTTGACGTCCAGCAATATCGGACAACGCCCCGCCGAGCTTATTGAGAAGCTCCTCTGGCGAGCTCACGTTGAAATACTGACCATGCCCCACCACGGCGGCCGCCCAAAGATCATCCACGGCGCTCGGCGAGTTCGCACTCGGCACGGGCCAATCGGCGGTTCCGGCCTTAATAGCCGTCAGGCCTGAAGGGTAAGGGACATTCCCGGCGGGCGAGAGCGCCAATGTGAACTGCGTCACGTGCTGCCACGAAGCCGGATCTTTGGCCGAGGTGGGTACGTTATTAGGATACGTGGCGTTATTCGGGCGAAGATCGGTTTGCCAATAGTAGGCGGCAATGTCGGCAAGAGTATCGGCCGTGGGAGATCCAGGCTTTTCGCGATAGGGTCTTGGCCATGACGAGCCCGCTGTAAACGTAGTTCCAAACTCAGTGCCTAATGCGGTCAACAGTTCAGGGCTATTGGGCAGCGTATTGTTCCAATTGTTCGAGGCTGCGGTTCCACCGCCGCCGCCGCCATTCCAGTAGCCATCGGTCGACAAAATATGGTAGTTCGGTTGGCACGAATACTGAATCGGATCTTCGGTGCCTCCACCTGGCTTGGCACCGGTTCTAAAGTATTCCCCGATACGAGTCATGGCCGGGCGCAGCGGCGTGCTGTAAGCAGCGTACTGCTTGTAAAACAGGTTGTACCAATTGTCGCGATGCGAGGTAGTGAAAGTATCAACCTTCAAAAACCCACCGTACTCGTTGTTATTACTGACGCCATCGATGGTATGGAAGCCGACTCTGAATTCATCCCCGACCGAACGGAAGGCCTCACCGGCCGACGATTTCATCGCCAACATCCGGGTTCGGTAGTAGCTAAACCAGTTCGCAAAGTTTTGCCGTTGGGCATTGTCTGCGAGCGTTAGGCCAACATTCAAATCAATCACTAGGTATTTGGAATTGACGTAACAGGTTCCCGTTGTCGGCGTAAGATTGATCGGGGTCACGGAAGTATCGTAGAAGCGCGCATAGTGTCCGCCTCCTGATTGCTTCGTAAAGTCCCACAAGGATGTGCCGTAATAGCCAATCAGCGGGTACTTATTACGAAGACTCATTTTACCGTCACCAGGATGAAAGCCGTCGATCCAGGCATTTTCATAGTCGGCATTGGGCATGCGCGTGCCATCTCCCAAGACGGGTGCCTGATAGGTGTAATCCGGGTTGTAATAAAGACGGTTATAAGCGTAATTCACGTAGCAGGTTTGACCGGGGGTTGTATTGCTTGGATTGGCTTTGCTGGCAGTCTCCTCTGGGGCAAAGGTGGAGTCCATCGAACCAGAATTATCAAGAGTAAACATGATGTTAGGTTTGACGGTCGAGGAAGTATTGATCGGCTGATCATCCAAAACCACCGGCGCCGTTACCAGGGGCGCGCTAAACAAAGTGCTAGGCAAAGCCACCTGCAACAAAGCCAATAATATCG
>JANLRI010000375.1:0-7948 GCA_031361565.1 Betaproteobacteria bacterium
GATGCCAAGGGTTATGGGCAAATCCATACCAAGGCTTTTGTTTCGCAAGTCTCGTAGCGCGTTCTTGAAGAATGGCCCGGATGAGAAAAATAGGATAGGTAGACATAGGACCCAAGATGCCCATCGCAGGAGCGCTTGAAGGTCCAGGGAAATCTCTCCCGGCTCAGAGAAATACTGCGGGGCTGCATACATCATGATCTGCATCATGCAAAAACCTGCGACTAACCAGCGCCATAAGGCCAGCTTTGCGTGTTGATTGCTTGGGTCTTCGACGTCGAAACCATGGGCAGGATGAAGTTCATAACCCGCGCGACGAGTCGCCCCCATCCAGATTGAAGGCTTGGTCAGGTTCGCATCCCACAAAATGCTGGCCTGGGCGCTCGCAGCGCTCACCTGGCTCGAAAGGACTCCTGGCACCTTGGCCAGAGTTGCTTCCAGTTTGATTGCGCAGGCGGCACAGTGCATCCCAGACACAAACAATTGAGAGCGCCACACGCTTTCCTGGTCCGAATTAGTACTCTTGAGACGACTAAAAACTCGCCATTCAAGGGGGAGATCGAAGTTGACCACGACTTGTTATCTCAACGAGCTAGTGCTCGCGCGACTGCGATAATGAACTTCTGATCTTCTTTGCCGCCTTGCTCGCTCCTGGCAAGAACATGTCCCTTGGTATCGAGCAGAATTAAGGTCGAGGAGTGATTGAACTCACCATCAGGAAGCTGGCGGTATTGGATGCCGAGCAGCCCGGCAATGAGCCTAACATTGGCTACGTTGGTCCGATAGAGATGCCAGCGAAGTTCATCAACTCCTCGGCTCTTGGCGGTCGCTTTCAGTTTCTCGGGCGTATCTCGATCCGGGTCAAGGCTGATCAGATCAACTTCAAGTCGTTCGCGTGAAAGTGCATGTAAATGCGATTCCAAAAGTTTGATGGATTCAATCGTGAGTGGACAGGTGTGTGGGCAGCTTGAATAAAACATGGTGACGATTCGAAATCGACCTTTGTTGGCTGACCAGGGTTGAGTTTGACCATTTTGGTCCTGCAGCTTGATGTCGAGTTGATAAACGGATTCGTTCGAAGCTTGCGCAACATCGGCGTCGGCCGCTAGGGCTAGGCTAGCGAGCATAGCCAGCGCTACGCTACAGAGTGTGGCGTTAAGTAAAGGTCGGACCATTGGCCAATTTCTGGCCATCCGTAAAAAGTGGGAAGTGTTCATTTCGATCCTTACAATTCTTGGAAAGCGCTACTCAATCAACCTGGTTTCACACATCGGAACCCGAGATTGCGAGTAGTGCTATTGGCTTGAAGTGACGACAAGAGCGCGATGCGCATGAGCACGGCATAATTGTCACGATCATTCATTGATAGCGCGCCCGCTCCGCAAAATTTCAAAGTATCGGGATCACCTTGTTCACGGTTATCGACGCTGACCATGAGGCTTGCAAAATCGTAGGTCCACTCCCACACAACGCCATGCATATCGCTGACGCCGTAAACATTGCCGCCGCCTTTGCCTACCGTGGGAAGCTCCGAGCTGGAGGGTCGGCTATACCACTGCAAAATATTATTCCGCCAGTCAGGATCGTTGCGAGCATCGCTCCTGCTTTTATCGGCGGCCGCAACGAGCTCCCACTCGTGCCAGGTGGGCAGGCGTGCCCCTTCGCTTTGGCAGTAGGCCTGAGCGGCGAACCAACTGACTTCAGTGACCGGCTGCTGGAGACGGCTAGGTGAGGCGGACTTTGGACTCGGCCATGAACGCAGATAGTTTAAATCTGCTAGTACGCGAGGAATTGTGCTTCTCTGCCAGTTTGGATGGGATATTACAAAGCCTTGAAACTCCGCGACCGAGACGGGCAGAGTGCGCATCGAAAACTTTGCGATACGGGCTTGAGAGTTTTTGCCATCCGGTGGCAGGGCACTTCGAAGCTCGCTTGCGGGAACACTGCGATAGATGGCCGCAGGGCGACCCGCTTGAATGGGCGACGCCTGCAGCCCGCTTAGCGTGAGCCCCAGCAAAATCGTGAGGCGAGTTGAACGACTACGCATCGGGCGGCTGATTTTGGGTTTAGTTAAGGCGCTCATTGCAGCTTCGTTGTCGGTACAGTTCGCGTGTTGTTGGGCTGTTCAAGCGACTTCCTCAATGGGTCTCTTTGGTAGGAGCGGCTTGCGCACGCAGCTTGGCCACGTCCACTTGGCTGATCTGGCCACTGGCATTCCCCCAGGTATTACCGACGAAGGTCAGCAAATTAGCAATCTCGTCGTCATTGAGTTGATTCATGGGCGGCATGACGGAGTTGTAGTCTTTGCCGTTCACCTTAATAGGACCACTCACTCCATTGAGCACGGCGCTCACGCCACGTTTGAGGTCAGGCACCAGCCAGTCAGACTTAGCCAGGGGAGGGAACACATTGGGAACTCCTTCGCCATTGAGCTGATGGCAAACTGAGCAGGTACCGACGAAAAGGGCGGCGCCTGCTTGAATTTGCTGCTCTTTGGTTAAGGTGCCGCTGGCGCTGGCTCGAGCCGCTTGACCCACGGCACTCATATTGCCTGCGCGATCACCCAGGTAAACCGAGTCCACTTCCTTGCCGCTGTAAATGTTTGGATTGGACCCGCCTTCTACTTTGAGAATGGCCAGCGCGCCTTTGTTGAAAGCACGGAAGATGGAGTGATCTACTAGGATGTAACTGCCCGGCACCTCCAGCTTGAACTCTGCAATGGCAGCGCCGCCTGCGGGCACTAAGGTGGTTTGTACGTTTTCTTGAAAGTGTGAACCACCCTCGAACCAGACTTTGTCAAAGATCTCACCGATCACATGGAAACTTGATACTAAGTTGGGGCCGCCATTGCCCACGAAGAGGCGCACCTTTTCACCGACCTTGGCCTGCATGGCCTTATCGCCAGTGAGCGAGTTTTCAGCGCCATTGAAGAGCACGTAAGTTGGCCGCTCGTCAATGGCCTTCTCCATGTTGAAAGCTTGAAGGCCCTTCTCGCGATACTTGCCGGTGGTGTAGAAGTCACCCTGCATCACGTAGTATTCGCGATCCACCGGCGTCAGCCCTTCAGGTGGTTCGATGAGAATGAGCCCGTACATGCCATTGGCTACATGCATGCCGACAGGCGCTGTGGCGCAGTGATACACATACAGACCAGCGTTCATGGCTTTGAAGGTGAACTGGGAGCCGTGGCCGGGTGCCGTAAAACTTGACGTGGCGCCTCCGCCCGGACCCGTGACCCCGTGCAGATCAATGTTGTGCGGCATTTTCGAATCGGGATGATTTTTCAAATGAAACTCTACGGTGTCGCCCTGGCGAACCCGAATAAAGCTGCCTGGAACGGTACCGCCAAAGGTCCAAAAGGTGTAGCGCACACCTTCGGAGATTTCCATTTCGAGCTCGCGCACCTCTAGTTCTACAATGACCTTTGCAGGCGCCTTGCGATTGGTCGCCGGTGGCACTTGAGGCGGCGAAGTAAGAAGGGCTTTGATCGGTTCGCCAATGGGTGGACCTTGGTCTGAACCGATCTTTGCCGGTGCACCTGAAGCAGGACTTGCTTGGCTAGAGCTTTGAGCGGACTTTTCCGCAGATGTGCTCGCCACTTCGGGGCCTGACTTTTGACAGGCTGTCAGCGCTAGGCAGAGCATACTGATGAGTCCGGTATCGCGACAAACTCGCGTCAATTGCAGTGCCATTGTGACCCCTTCTAGTCCGTGCTTACGAGGGCTAACAATAGAGAGGATCGCAAATTTTGGCTTGAGAAAAATCAAGCGGTGTTTGAAAACACGCAGGTTTGCGATGGGTCTTGGGGCAAGGAGTTGGGCTTGTTTGGCCTCTCCAACAGGAATCGAACCTGTATCTGAGTCTTAGGAGGACCCTGTTCTATCCATTGAACTACGGAGAGCGCGCATTTGTATACTTGGCCAGCGGCGTATTCTAACGGTTTGTGCTTGGTCAGTGGAATTTTCTTGAAAACACTCTTGATTGTATGGTGTTCCCGCACAGGGGCCAGCGCGGCTTTGGCCAGGGCTTGCGCAGATGCTGCGGGCTCGGAGTTTGGCTTGGCTTCTGGTTTTAAAGCTGGAAGCAATGGCGCTGGACAAGCAAGTATAAATTTTCGGGTGGTATGCGAGCGTTGTGATGAGGTTCGCTCGGAGACCTTACTAAGCGCCCATGCTTTTGTCTTTGTTTGTCCGGAAAATCTCGGCACCATGGCGGGAGCGATGAAAGAGTTCTTTGATCAGAACTATTACTTGGCCTTGGAAAAGCTGAATGGTCGGGGCTATGCTTGTATCGTCGCTGCGGGTTCTGATGGGCAAGGGGCCGTTCGCCAGATCGAAAGAATTGCCTTGGGCTGGCGCTTGAAGAAGATGGCCGACAGTGTGATCGTCAACACTCAGGCTCAAAGCCCCGAGGATATATGGGCTACAAAAATATTAAGCCTAGAACAACTTCGACCCGCCCAAGAGCTTGGGCAATTGGCCGCGACTGGTCTTATGCTTGGGATTTATTAGAGCTTTGTAGTTTAAGCCGGACGTGTAGAGGCACGGCGACAGGTCAAAAAACGATAGCGCAGGCCAGAACTACTTACGAGGGTTTCACGGTTTGCGTCAAAGTTTGAAATGTCCCAAAGCGCAGGAGAAATCGCGGGGAAGAAAACGTCGCCTTCAATTTCAAGATCGATCTCGGTCAATTCGATGCGCTCGGCCAAGCTGATCGCCTGCTCGTAGAGCTGTGCTCCTCCAATAATGAAGACTGGCGAGACCGGGAAGTCCATGTTGGTTTTTTGGCTGAGATCTAAGGCCTCTCGCAATGAGCCTGCTAATTCCACACCCTTGATGGCCTGTAAGGGCGAGTGCAGCGTGTCCCGGGTTACGACGATACTTCGTCGATTGGGCAGGGCCCGACCGATGGATTCAAAGGTTTTCCGTCCCATGATGATGCAATGGCCGGTGGTCAGGCGCTTAAAGTGGGCGAGATCTTCAGGCAAGCGCCACGGCAACGAATTGTTCACACCGATCACCCCGCCTTTCGCGCAGGCGACGATCAAAACCGTTTCGAACTTTGGATTCACCATCGACTATGCCTAGACCGCGACCGGCGCCTTAATTGCCGCGTCTGATTGGTAGTTCTCGATCAGGAAATCTTCGAACTTGTAGTCGAAAATACTGGCTGGTTTGCGCAAAATCTTGAGCTTTGGCAGAGCATGCGGGGTTCTGGCCAATTGAGTTTTCACCTGCTCCATGTGATTCGAGTACAGGTGACAATCACCACCGGTCCAAACGAAATCTCCCGGGATAAGATCGCATTGCTGGGCAATCATCTCGGTCAATAGTGCGTAAGACGCGATGTTGAAGGGAACACCGAGAAAGATATCCGCACTGCGCTGATAAAGCTGGCAAGACAGCTTGCCTTGGGCCACATAGAACTGGAAAAAAGCGTGACAAGGGGCGAGCGCCATTTTGGGCAAATCGGCAACGTTCCAGGCAGACACAATCAGGCGGCGTGAATCAGGATCCTTTTTGAGACGAGTCATCAGCTCGTTGATTTGATCGATCGACTCGCCATTGGGGGTTGGCCAGGTGCGCCACTGATAACCGTAGACGGGGCCAAGATTGCCTTGTGCATCGGCCCATTCGTCCCAAATGCTGACGCCGTTGTTCCTCAAATATTGGGTATTGGTCTCACCTTTGAGAAACCACAGCAATTCATGAATGATCGATTTTGTGTGAACTTTTTTGGTCGTGACCAAGGGAAATCCTTGGCTGAGATCGAAACGCATCTGCCAGCCGAACACTGATCGGGTACCGGTACCGGTGCGGTCTTCTTTGGCGACGCCATGTTCATCAACATGGCGCATCAGATCGAGATATTGTTTCATTTAGGATGCACTCAAACCGTCAAAGGTGACTCGAATCATGGATTCGACAATGATATCGTCACTCATCGAGCCGCCACTTTTCAAATACTCTAAGGTTGGATCACAGGCACGCGAGTAAAAGTGATAAAGCACAAATTCATCGGCCAGTTTGGGGCTAAGACTGCCATCCCTCTTGGCTTGGACGATGACCGAACCGAGGTCCTCGGAAAGGTCCATCAAGGCGTTCATATAGTCTTTGTTGGCCATCAAGGCTTCACGCAATTGGATACTGGCTGAGGGCAGATGAGGTACTTGGCCTTTGAGCCGCGCTCTGAGAATCCAGTCCAAAAGGGCCACAAGCTGTTGAATGGCGGGTCGACCGTCTGCAAAGGACTGAAGCTTTAAATGAGTCTGTTTTAACAATTGCAGCATGACGGCTGCGGCCAGGTCTTCCTTACTCTGGAAATGGCGATACAAACTGCCTTTGGCAATGCCCACTTCGGCGGCGATGTCGTCCATCACCATTTGCTCGTAGCCTTTATCGGAAAGCAAACGGTTCGTCGCCTCGAGAATCGCCTGTTCACGGGATTCAAATTGGACTTGCTTAAAGCTTTTCTTTGTAGCTCGAAGTGGAGATTCCGGGCTGACGAGCGCCGTGCTGTCCAGAATGGGCGCGGTGCTCACATCCTGTAGGAGGGGCGGAGCTTCGATAGTGCTCATGAAAAACCTTGCGGAAAACGGGCCAGGCCATTGGTTTCTGGCTAAAACTAAGCGGTCATTTGTTGACCGCGCCTTATTGTAACGTTCGGCCGCATTATTGAATGGGCTGAGGGCCAGGATTGGGGCCTGGGTTAGTGCCTGGGTTAGTGCCTGGAGTAGGGCCGCCGGGTGCGGAGAAATTGGGCGTAGGTAAAGACACCCCTGGGTTGGTGGGCACGCTCGGGTTGGTTCCTTGAGGCGGTAAACCGTTCACAAT
The DNA here is from genome assembly GCA_031361565.1 of Betaproteobacteria bacterium. Taxonomy (GTDB): domain Bacteria; phylum Pseudomonadota; class Gammaproteobacteria; order Burkholderiales; family Burkholderiaceae_E; genus JAPOKJ01. The sequence continues at coordinate 6,831 of JANLRI010000375.1, forward strand.
ATTGCTACTTGGACCGGGGTTGATGACCGGGGGCGGTGAAATAATTGCAGGAGGAGGCGGGGTAATCGGGCTCATCGGGTTGGGAGCCGGCGCGTTCCCTTGGACCTGAAAAGGGGAGGAGCCCGGTGGCGCGCTACTGTTCACGCCAGACTTGCTCGAGCCTTGGGTCAGGATACTTATTTCCGCTTTAGGAGGTGCCGCCAAGGTTTGCCGAGTTGCGCTGCCTTCCTGCCCAAGAGTCACTTGGCGAACATCCACTGAAATAACCTTGAGCTGGCCGTCGACCTTGTCACCCAGCATATAAACCTTGCCCGGCTTGCCGTCGATGGTCAAAATTGCCGATCCTTTTTGGCCGGCCGCTAAAATTCCGACCACCTTGATGTTGCTTGATGCCGCCACAATAACTTGAGGGGCGGCCATCGGAACTTGACCAAACAGGCCCTGGGCCTGGCCCATATTCAAAGGACCCGTTTGATCGCTAAGGGCGCCGGCAGGTGCAATTCGCACGGCCGGGGCGAGCCAAATCGATGCCCAGTAAGCTATGGCTCCTAGCAAGAGACAAAGGCTTAGGGCACAGCCCAGCCACCACGTCCATCCTTTATTTTCGACCGTTGGTCTTCGAAATTTCATCGTTCAACACCTTTGTGAGCAAATTTCTTGTAGTCTTCCAGCGAGGTCGCGCTGGTAAACTTCGCTCATCCGAAATCAACAATATCACGATAAGACTCCTATGACATCGAATGTAAGATTCGCGACTCTTTCTTCCGCAATGAAAACGCCTCAGACTCAAAATGTCAAAGTCATTGGTCGGATGCCTTTAGTCGTGATGCCTTCAAGTCGCTCCGGTCGACTTAGTTCTAGACTGAGTCATCGCATCGCTCGTGGATTTACGCTGATTGAGCTGATGGTAGTGATCGTCATCTTGGGAGTGCTGGGCACCTTGGTGGTGCCGCGGCTCATGAGTAAGCCAGACGAGGCGCGCGTGACTGCCGCAAAAACTAATCTTTCGTCCATCATGCAGGCCCTCGATATGTATCGTTTGGATAACCAACGCTACCCAACGGCTGAGCAAGGCCTGGTTGCGTTGGCGGTGCGCCCTACGGCGGCGCCCGTTCCGA
>JANLRI010000379.1:0-11893 GCA_031361565.1 Betaproteobacteria bacterium
AATACACCCGCAACATGGTGTGTGCGGCTAGCCAGGCTGATGTTGCACTGATCATGATTGACGCGCGACAAGGGCCGACCGAGCAAAGCCTGCGTCATTTGCGAATCGCGCAATGGCTAAGAGTGCCGTCCATTGTGTTCGTGATCAATAAAATGGATTTGGTCGGGTTTTCGCAGACCAGGTATCTAGCACTCGTTGAAGAACTTCAAGCGCTACTTCCTGCAGCGAGCGCAACTCTTTCCTCAGCGTCAGCTCAGGATCAGTACCATTTCGAGTTCATTCCTGTCGTTGCCGTCTATGGCGACAACATCGTGACCCGAAGCACCGATCCACAACGTTTGGCCTGGTATACCGGTGCCAGCCTGATTGAGGTGATTGAGGCCAGCGCCAGTCTGTCCGGCTTTAAGTCAAGCGCTGACCTGCGTTTCACCGTACAACTAGTGTCGCGCCCTACCGGTCGCGAAGCGGGACTGCTGCATGATTTCCGAGGCCTGGCCGGGCGGGTTGAATCCGGACAGATAAAAATCGGCGATCACATCGCATCCACAAGCCCAGAGGGCATAGAACGAACGTCTACCATCGCGGGCATTTACCAGTTGGCGGGCGCGGCCATGGAGCTTCTCGACACTGCCTTGGCCGGGCAATCGGTGACGCTGACACTTGCTGACGACCTGGACATCAGCCGTGGCGACACGCTCTATCACCACGACCGCAAACCAATTCTTGGCCGCAGTTTGAATGCGCAACTTTGCTGGATGAGCGAAACCCCGGCGCGAGTCGGACAACGCCTCCTCATCAAACAGGGGGCGCGGACCAGTATTGCGAAAATTGATGCCATCACCGCGACCCTAGATCTCAAGCAGGGTCAATTTCTCAACGTGCAAGACTTAACCGAGCTCAAACTTAACGAAGTCGCCACTGTTCGCCTGTCTTTAGCCCATAGTTTGCTCGCGGATCCCTATATTCAGCTTCCGCGTACAGGCAGCTTGTTGGTGCTGGACCCGAATAGTTTGGATAGTTTGGCCGCCGGCATCGTAGCGTCTAACTAGTGAGGCGCGCCGCACTAGCAGAAAGTTAAGTCTTCAGCGCGTTATGTCACTATTCCCTAATGAACTCCGGGGATACTAAGCGCAAGACCGTCGATATTTTCTGCCGCGTGGTCGACAACTTTGGTGATGCCGGCGTCTGTTGGCGCTTGGCGCGCCAGATGGCTTTTGAGCACGGCTTCAAGGTTCGCCTGATCATCGATCAATTAGAGGTGCTTGCGAGCTTGGTTCCAAGACTTGGCAAGGCCTTGAACCGCACGCGCTCTTCTTCCGCCCGCGCCCCTAAACTACGTCGTTCACGTTCGCCCGCACCCGCTTACGGATATTTGGTCGACGGTGTACGCGTTTTTGAGTGGAAAACTCGTAAAAGCCCAACCCCTGCCCTGGTCGGCCCGGCTCGACGCTTGAAACCCGGCCACCTGGTGATTGCGGCCTTCGCCTGCGACCTCCCCGCGACCTATCGGTTACAAATGGAAAGTAAAGCCTTGTCGGCTGCCCAGTCGCACTTGAGCAAAAGTTTTTGGATAAATCTGGAATACCTGAGTGCCGAGCCCTGGGTAGAAACTCACCACCTCCTGCCCTCCCTGAAACCTTCAGGCCTGACCGAGTATTTTTTCTTTCCGGGTTTCAGTGCTCGAACCGGAGGCTTGCTGAGAGAACGTGCCTTACTCGCCAAACGCGATGCTTTTCTGAAAGATCTTGATGCCCAGGAGCGACTCGGTCATGAGTTGGGCATACCCGATTTGTTTGATCGACCTCGACAGGCCACCTTGCTGATCTATGTGTTTAGTTATCCACAAGCGCCCTGGCAAAAGCTCATCAATGCCGCGGCTCTGGCGCTAAAGAAAAATCTCCCCGAGATCGAGAGGGTTTGGTTTCTTTGTCCACAAAGCTCGTCTGGCCCCCAGCTCACTACCCCCTTAGCGCCGGGCATTGAGGTGAAGATTGTCCCGCGTCTGCCCCAGGATCGCTTCGACGAAATCTTGTGGCTCAGCGATGCCAATTTTGTACGAGGCGAGGATTCATTCGTTCGAGCCATTTGGGCTGGAAAACCAATGATCTGGAACATCTATCCCCAGGAAGAGCAAGCTCATCGTCCGAAACTTGAATCTTTCCTGGCGATGAGACCCCTCGAAGACCGCGCACTGAGCCTGGCCTGGAATCAATTGAGCGATGCGCCAGAGTCATTCTCTGACGACTTTGCGAGTTGGATTGGCGCCTATGGCAAGCTTGCCGAGCAGGCTAGAACCTTCGCGGCTGCGCTCGCCGAACAGGACGATTTATGCCTGCAAGTACTCCGAGCGGCAAGCTTGGCGCCTTTGCGGGCCTCCCACTCAGAAGCTCTTTAAAGCCTCGGGTTATAATTGAAGGCTTTGGCACGTGCAACCCACGCCGTCATCCTCTTTTTTTGGCCTTCGTGGCCAGCAACTCATCGTTTGAAGACCTTGTCATGAAACTAGCTACTGAACTGCGTACCGGCAATGTTGTGATGATCAACAGCGTTCCCACAGTCGTCCTAAAGGCTGAATACAACAAATCGGGCCGTAACTCCGCCGTGGTCAAGATGAAGCTGAGAAACTTGCTTAATGCCTCCGGCACGGAGACCGTCTATAAAGCCGACGAAAAATTTGAGGTGGTTGCACTCGACAAAAAGGAAGTCACCTACTCGTACTTTGGCGACCCGATGTACGTGTTCATGGATGGCGAATATAACCAGTACGAGATCGAGAAAGAGTCCATGGGCGACGCCCTTAACTACATCGATGAAGGGATGCCGTGTGACATCACATTTTACGAAGGTCGTGCACTCTCTGTAGAAATGCCCAACAGCGTTGTGCGCGAAGTGGAATACACCGAGCCTGCAGTTCGTGGTGACACCTCGGGCAAGGTGATGAAGCCGGCTCGTATCAAACCTACAGGCTTTGAACTGCCGGTAGCCGCTTTCGTAGAGATCGGTGACAAGATTGAGATTGATACCCGCACAGGCGAATACAAAGGCCGGGTAAAGTAAGTCGGCCTGATCGAGGTTGGACCTCTGGCTCTCTGTACAAACCCGCTTCGGCGGGTTTATTTTTGAGTGGCTCACTTTTCATGATGCATTAAGGCTTTTTTCAGCAATAAAATCTGAAGTCATAGAAAAAAATGATTTAACAGTGCATGACATTGTTTGGTATGGTGACGGCTGTTGCAGCTTTCATTTCCATCTTCGTCACAGTGGCGAACCGTGCCCTCTATTTTGGAGCCATCGAAAATGCAGAACGCGGACAAAGACGATCTAAAGCGCAGCGTTGAAGGCCTTCAAAAAGTGCCGGATAGGGTTATTGTTGAGTTAATCGCAAAAGCCTATGAGGAAGCGCAACCGATGATGCGGCGGCGCTTGCTTGAACATTTATTACGCCCGCTCGGTATCCTTTCAATGATGGGCGTTGCAAACGGAGCCTTCGCCAGAGTTTGCGAGCGGCCAGGTTGGTCCGATTTCAGTATTCGCCTTGAGGATACTCAGAAAATTGACGCCTCTGAGGTGCTGGAATTGGCAGCTTATGTTCAGCAATTTAGTGCAAAGGCCTTACACGGCTTGCTTCAGATCTTTGGCACTTCCCCTTCACTTGCGAGTACGGCAACCGCCGCGCTCCTGGTCGCGATTTTGTTGCGGCACACGAATAGCCTAGCCCCCCCTGATGATGAGGATCTTTGATCCCGTGTGATCGTGCGTCAAAATCGAACAAGCACCACGCGCAACTCGTACTGCGCGCATTTCGTTGCGAATTTTGTATTGCATCTTGGTTCATTGGCATTAATAACCCTTAAACACTGGCGCACGCTTCTCGTTAAAGGCTCGGACACCTTCGTGGCGATCTTCAGAAGACACCAAGCGGTTATAGGCTTCAATCTCGAACCGGCTTCCCGTGTTCAAATCGCACTGCAGGCCGAAGTGAATCGACTTCTTGGCTTGACGAATCGACAGAGGACCATTGCCTGCAATTTCGCTGGCGCAAGTCAGAGCGTCATTCATTAAGCTGGCGGGCTCGCAAATCTGATTGATCAGACCCCAAGCCAGGGCCTCATCGCATCCAAACACCTTGGCACGGAAGATGAGTTCCTTCGCGCGACGCTCACCCACTGCACGCGCCAGGGTTTGCGTGCCGCCTCCGCCGGGCATGATGCCGATGCGAGTTTCGGTCAGTGCCATTCTTGCACCGCGCGCTGCATAGATGAAGTCGCAGGCCAAGGCCGTCTCTAGCCCCCCTCCAAAGGCAGCTCCGTTGATCGCGGCCAGTACTGGAATGGGCAGCTCGACAAGGGCAAAATAGGCGCGCTCAAAAATCTCGTGCTGGGTTCGCCAAGCGGCATCTGTCATACCGTGACGCTCTTTCAAGTCACCCCCGGCACAGAAGGCTCGATCTCCAGCGCCGGTCAAAATCACGCACCGTAAATCGCCAACATCCACCGTTAGACGTGCCCACAAATCATGTAGATCGAGTCCCATTTGAGTGCCTATGGCATTCATCACCTCGGGACGGTTGAGGGTTACGAGCAAAACATGGGGCCGGGGAAAGGAAAGCAGGAGGGTTGGGTAGGTTGGGAAGGTCATGTTATTTCCATTGTCAGGTCAGGCCTCGCGGGTGCATTAAACCGTATCGCCGCGGGCCCGTCGAGCTGCGACAGCCGCCTCACGTGCCCAGCACTCCTTGAGCCATTGACTCACTCTTGGGTAGGCCGCAAGATCCATCGCCAAACCGCGATACAAGGTCGCGGCGACATTCAAATCGGCAACCGTAAAGCGCCCGCCCATCAAGAATTTGCGGTGAGTGAGGCTACGCTCTAAAGAGGCCAAGGGGCGCTGCAGGCTTTCAAGGGCCGCGCGCGCGACACTGGCATCGCGTTCGGCTTCAGGTTTTATAAAGACGTTGAAGGCCCAGCTAGTGATGTCCTTGTCGATCTCGGTCATTACCCATAGAGACCACTGTGCCGCGAGTCCGCGTTCTTCAGCATCGACGGGGGCCAAAGGTCCGCCAAATTTTTCCGCGAGATATTGATTAATCGCCAGCGACTCGTAAATCGCAAAGCCATCGACCACTAAGCTCGGGATGCGAGCATTGGGATTGACATCGACATAGGGAGAATCCTTTAAGCGCGGATCGGCAAAACTAATGGGATCGTGATCGTAGGCTAATTTCAGCTCTTGCAGCATCCAGATCACGCGAACGGCCCGTGAAGCGGCTAGGCCATAAAGTTTGATGGTCGACATAATTAAACTCCGGGCGCGCGGTTATAAAACTGCGAGTGTAGCGCTCTAAATAGTCCGCGAAGGTTTAATATCTCGCGACCGAGTCGCTCAAAGCGTTTTCAGTTCATCAAAAAGAAAAGGTCACTCTCATGCTTAAGTTCTATTACAACACTGCGCCCAACCCTATGAAGGTTGCTCTATTGCTGGAGGAGCTGGGCCTGCCCTATGAGGCCTGCCCAGTGGACACTCGTATGGGCCAGCAACACGAGACAAAGTACACCCAGGTCAATCCCAATTCTAAAGTACCAGCGATTGAGGAGAATGGCATCACCGTTTTTGATAGCAATGCCATTTTGCTGTACTTGGGTGATCGCGAAAATAAGTTTGTGCCTGCTGAAGGAGATGCGGCTGGCCGCGCGGCGCTGCTCTCCTGGACGATGTTTGTGGCCAGCGGTGTTGGCCCATTCTCCGGGCAATCCGTACACTTTCGCCACGCCGCTCCAGAGCCGAAAGAGTACGCCCTCAATCGTTACGATTACGAGGCCCATCGCCATTGGAATGTGTTGGAAAAACACTTGGCAAAAAACCACTACATGCTCGGCGAGCAATATTCCATCGTAGACATGGCGGTTTGGGGTTGGGCCAGGGTCTTGCCGTATGTTCTAGGCACCGGTGACGCCACATGGACAAGTTTTCCTCAAGTTAAACGGCTTCTTGATGAGATCTCTGCGCGCCCCGCAGCAATTCGCGCCGAGGCGATGAAAACCAAACATGCATTTAAAGCGGATATGGATGATGCGGCTCGCAAAGCCATGTTTCCTCAAAACGAACGTTTGAAGAAGTAAGAAGCTTCCATATCCGTGACTACACTCGGTACGGTGTGCCTTGCTTGTCAATCTTGCGCAGTAAAGCCTTCCAGTTATAAACACCAAAGTCTGGTTTTTTGCGAAGGCTCTGCATAGACTTGGCAATACCGTCCACCACATCGGGATCGATCTCCACAGGGGGCTCGCCCAAGTTGCGTGCGATCAACTCTAATTCGCAGGCGCGCTCAAGCGTGTACATGCGTGACAAGGCCCCGGGGATCGTGTCGCCTAGTGTCAACAAGCCGTGGTTGTAAAGAATCACGCAGTTGCCACCCTTGCAGCTCACGCCCAGTGCATCGCATTCTTCTTTGGATGAGGGCATGCCGTATTCGTGGTACACAACATCGTCATAAACAATCAACGCATCTTGACTAATCGGGCGCAAGCCCTTATGAATCATCGATAAACCCGCGCCTGCACGGGTGTGAGTATGCATGACACAGTTGGCATCTGGCCTGGCCTTGTATACCCCGCTATGAATGGTCAGCCCGGCCGTGTTGTAGCGCCCTTGCTTGCCGATAATATTGCCGTCGAGATCCATTTTGATCAAACTGGAAGCGGTAATCTCATCAAACATTTCTTCGTAATGGTTGATCAGAAATGTGTTCGGCTCACCCGGAATGCGTGCCGACATGTGGGTGGCCAAAATGTCTGTCCACCCAAAATAATCACACATGCGGTAGAGGGCCGCCAGATCGCAGCGGGTTTGCCATTCTGCAGGCGTCATTTGAAGTTGTTCGGATTTTTCGATCGCACCCATGGTTTTCTCCTTGTAATCGAACTGTGGGCACATGGCCCAGTTTGCTGAACTTTAAGCGTTACGAATCGTCAGGCCGCCATCCACCGGCAGCACCGCGCCCGTTACGAAACTTGCGGCGGGCAAGCATAGGGAGAGCGTCATCTGCGCCACTTCCTCCGGCTCGGCATAACGTCGCAACGCCGTTCGCCGCCGAGCGAACTCTGCTTTCTGTTCGGGTGGAATACGCTGAGTCATACCGGTATTAATCGGCCCCGGGCAAATACAATTCACCGTGATGCCCTCCGGACCAAATTCCACCGCCATCGAGCGAGTGAGGCCGATAACGCCCGTTTTCGCGGCTGTATAGGGGCTAATGAAACGAGTGGCCCCAAGCGCTTCTGTGGAGGCGATATTGACGATCCTCGCATCCTTGGCTTGACGCAAAAAGGGCAGCGCGGCGCGAATCATGCGCACCTGCGCGGTGAGCAAGACATCAAGACTCTTGGCCCAGCGTATCTCAAAGTCCTCGGAGTCGACCGGACCGTGCATGGAGATACCCGCGTTATTGATCAGAATGTCGATACCGCCGAAATGGGTGGCGATGTCAGCCACTACGCGATCAATATCCTCGCGATTCGAGACATCGAGTTGCCAACCTTTGGCAACGCTACCCGCGGCAATGATTTCCGCCACCACCGCATCAACCGGCGTGATGTCGGTCACCGCGACGCTGGCTCCTTCGTCTGCGAACAAGTGCGCTGTTGCGCGCCCCATCCCACTGGCCGCACCAGTCACGACGACCACCTTACCCGCTACCGAGCGGGACAGTTTGCTGAGTCTAGGCACCAGAATATTCCCTTATTTCTCAAGTACCGCCATCGACCCGCAAAACGGCGCCGGTTGTGAACGAGGAGGCCGCACTCGCAAAATACAAAGCCGCACCCACTACTTCGTCGGCTTGACCACCTCTTTTAAGAGCCATGGAATCCTCTGCACGCTTTTGAAAGGCTTCCAAATCCCAGGCCTTCGAGATATCGGTAAGAAACGGACCCGCCATGATGCTATTGACCCTCACCTTTGGCCCGAAGGCAAACGCGAAGGAACGTGTCAGGTTGTTGAGTCCTGCCTTGGCCGCACCATAGGGCTCAGACTTCGGCGCTGGGTTCGCTGCCGCAATAGAGGAAATATTGATGATGCTTCCTCCGTTGCCCTCGGCCATACGCTCGCCGATTACGGCAGACAGGCGATAAGGGCCTTTCAGGTTTAACCCGATCACCTTATCGAACATCTCTTCGGTGACCTCCGAAAGTTTGCCGTAAAGCGGTGACATACCGGCGTTATTGACCAAAATATCCACCCGGCCAAATTCGCCATAGGCTTGGTCGATTAAGGTATCGCAGGCCTCCCAGCGACCCACATGGGCAGACACTGCAAAGGCACGGCACCCGAGCGCTCGAACCTCGGCAGCAACTGCTTCGCAAGCCTCCAGTTTTCGCGACGCAATGATCACATCCGCACCCTGGGCCGCGAAGGCCAGGGACATGGCACGACCCAGGCCGCGACTTCCGCCTGTCACTAAGGCCACTTTGTCGGTTAAGTCGAACATATTTCTCATAAACCCATCTTAATGCCGTACCAGTTCTCACAGTTCTCAGGGTTTCAATCTTTAACTAAGCGCTTTCGCCAAACATGTTGAAGGCAAGCAAATAGGCCTAAAAAAAGTCCAAGTGTTGTGAAGGTCCAGGCAAAAGCCAAAGCACCCGTTTGATGGACACGCCATCCCTCCAGCATCCATGTGATGCCAGCTCCGCCAATCACGGCGCCAACCACACGGGTGACGTTTAATAGACTTCCCGCGACACCGCGTTCATTGGGGGGAAGCGTAGCGATCGTAAGATCCATAAAGCCGATCTGAAACAGTCCAATACCCACTCCGCAGCAAAACAATGCGATCGCCAAAAGCGACATCGACTTGAGCGGAATCAGAACGCCCACGAAGAAAAGACCCGTGGCCGCCGTCAAGAGCCCCAAAAGTATTAGTGCGCGCGCCGACCAGCGCTCACCAAAACGCGCTCCTAGGATTCCCACGGCAACCGCGCCCAGTGGGGACACCGCAAGGACCAAGCCAATATTCAGCGAACTGGTCTGAAAGTGAGCATCGAGGAGATAGGGAAGCAGCAAAAAAATGGAGAACCCACAGAGATTGATAGTGACCGAGGCTAGTTGTAAACGCACGAAGGTCGGATCGCTCAAATAGCGAATGTGCAAAATAGGCTGAGGGAAACGGGTTTCATGGCGAACGAAGGCCCATACGAAACTGAGCAGCAATAGAACAAAGATCAGGAGCGATCCTGCACTTGCGTCCCTGTGCCGTGCCATGTTGATGAGCAACACCAAGCTCGCCAAACAAAGCGTAAACAGCAAGGCACCTAAATAGTCGAAGAGCGGCTTGAGAGGTCGCTCCACCTTTGGTTCAGGCAACCAAATGCTCAAAACCAAAACGACCAGTGCCAAAGGAGTACGGAACCAAAAAACCGCGGGCCAGCCGCCCCAATCTAATAGCAAACCACCGACCAAGGGGCCGAGCGCAATACCAGCAGCCAGCAGCATGACATACATGGACAGAATGGTGCGACGTAGCGCAGCAGGAAACAACAAGGTTGCAAGCGCGGGGCCGCAAGCCATGGCCAGGCCGGTCGCAACACCCTGCACCACTCGTGCTGCCACTAAAACTGGAAAGCTCGGTGCAAGGCTACAGAGCAGATGCGCCACCGCGCAAGCCGCCATGCCGTATTGAAACACCCGCCGGTGACCATATAAATCGCCCAGTTGTCCAAAGGCTAAGGTCAGACCGCTTTGAGCAATGATGAAGGAGGCGATGATCCACTGAATATCGCTGATCTCCAACCCGAACTTTGCAGTGATGAGCGGGAAAGCCACATTCACCGAGGTGTCGAGAGGCCCGAGTAGACTGCCCAGGCCAATCACGAACAGCGCATAAAGCAGTACCCGGGGCTGCCTCCTTAAGCTCGTCGGTTCTGTCATGTAAGCCCTAGTGTGCGCACTACATCGCGGTCAGGCCACCATCGACCGGAAGGCTGGCCCCCGAAATGAATGAGGCCTCATCACTGGCCAACCATAAAATCGGCCAGGCGACTTCTGCGGCATTCGCCCACCGGCCTAGCAACGAGGTCGCGTGCCGTTCGCCCTTGAGTTGCTCGATCGTTTTACCTTGCGCGCGCGCACGCTTTTCATGAAAGGCCGTCAAGGTCGATCCTGGTAAAACCGCGTTGACTCTAATGCCCGCCTCAGCCTCCTCATGAGCAAGGGTGCGCGTGATGGCCAGCATAGCCGCCTTGGTCGCATCGTAAAGTCCCATCTCCTTACGACCGACGAGTGCATAGCAAGACGACACATTGACAATGCTTGCCCCACCTTCTCTGCCTGCTTTGCGCAGACTCGGCAATGCAGCTTGGCAATAACTCACAGCGCCCAATGTGTTCACGTTAAGCACGGCCTGCCAATCCACACGAGTAGCCTTTTCCAAGGAGATGTAGTGGCGCATGGCCGCATTGTTAACCAAGGTCGTAAGACATCCAAAGGCGTCAACCGTGCTCTGCACGGCGGCGCAGGCACCCACCTCATCCGACACGTCCGCACAGTAGGTTCGGACTCGGCCGGGCGAAAACTCTCGCCCCAACAAGTCAGATCTCGCCGCCAACTCGCCTACATCGGAATCGACCAACATGACACGGGCACCTTCGCGCAAAAAGACCTGCGCCACCGCAGCACCGATACCTGCCGCGGCGCCCGTGATCAGCGCAACTTTCCCGGTGAGTCGCATCCTATTCGGCCTTGGCTCCGGTCGACTTGATCACCTTTCCCCAGCGTACAATTTCACTACGAATCCAGCTCGAGAACTGCTCTGGCGATGTGGCCACCACTTCGAACTCCATGGTTTGCAACTTGTCTCTGATCTCGGGAGTTTGCAAAATACGCACAAGCTCTTTGTGATAACGCTCAATGATTGGGCGCGGCGTACCACCCGGTGCAAGCAGGCCAATCCAGGAGGTTGCGACCACGTCGGGATAGCCTGACTCCACCAACGTGGGCACGTTGGGCGTGCTGGCAAAACGCCTGGCACCACTGGTGGCTAGGAGCTTGAGGCGCCCCTCTTTCACAAACTGTTGAACGTTGCCGGGGACAAAAAACGCGGCCTGTACATTGCCGGACACTAAGTCTGTCAATGCAGCCGGCGGCCCTTTGTAGGGTACATGGGTGAGATCAACCCCCGCGGCCGTTTTGAGCATTTCCATGGTGAGATGGGAGGAGCTACCCAGTGCGATTGATGCGTAGGCGAGCTTACCGGGAGAAGCCTTGGCCTTGGCGACTAAATCTGCCACGGAAGTGATGCCAGAGCTTGGCGCGACAACCAAGTAATTCGGCGTAGTGACCATCAGGCTGATCGGTGCCAAATCCTTGACGGGATCATAGGGCAATTTATCGAACAAACTCACGTTCACGGCGATTGGGCCGTTATAGCCGATCAGCAGAGTATGCCCATCCGGTGCTGACTTGGCGACATAGTCGGCGCCAATATTACCGCCTGCACCGGGTTTGTTTTCGACGATGAAGGCCTGGCCAAGGGCCTCTTGTAGTTTGGGTGCAATCATCCTCGCCAACACGTCGTTAGTGCTTCCGACGATGGGCACAACAATGCGTACCGTTTTACTGGGTACCCATTCTTGAGCGAAGCCCGGGGTGACGGCTCCCACGGCGATGAGAGGCAGGAGGCTGGCCATCGACAAGCGGACTATTTTCTGGCGGATCGATTCTTGGTTCACGAAATGTCCCTCTTGGTCTATTCTTTTATAGGGAATGCACCGCTTGCTTCAAAGCATTGGTGAGATGCTCCTTGGCCCAACTCTGCGGAGCTTGGTCCAAGGGTAACAATACACCGGCCGCGCGCACTCGATGAGATTCCGCCATAAGTGCAGGCGGCTCAATTCCTTTT
>JANLRI010000331.1:0-4797 GCA_031361565.1 Betaproteobacteria bacterium
GTGTCGCTCGAACAGAGGGGTATGGAGATTATCCTCAAGTTGGTGAATCTGACGACTTATTGCCGATTGAGTTACTGCGAGCTCATCGGCAGCCTTCGTGAAGCTCAAATGACGGGCCGGCGTATTGGCCAGCGGGTCAAATGTCACCGCTGGACACGTGAGCGCTTTAGCTGGAATTCAAAAGGACTCCCGCTTTATTCAGATTTCTGCACCCGTCCAGCCTGGCAACTCTGGTGGGCCGCTTTTAGACGCTGCGGGAAATGTGATTGGGGTAGTAGTGAGCAAGCTCAACGCCGTGAAGATAGCCCAGGTTACTGGAGACATACCGTAAAACGTGAACTTTGCAGTTTCGCCAGCCACGTTACAGGGGTTTCTGGAGGCGAATAATATCGACTTCAAATCAGCACCTTCGAATAAGAGTTTAGCGACCGCTGATGTTGCCAGCATCGCAAAGAAATTCACCGTTGTCTTGGAGTGTTACAAGTAGATTCAATTTTTAAAGCAATCTTGCACCGGTATTTAAACCTTGCAGCACTTTCAAAGATATTTTTTGGCAAGAATTCTTTTCGGAATCTTCAAACACCCTTATTTTGATTGGCCAGCAAAGCTTGAAGTTTTTGCCTTATCACCGGCAAATCTTTATGGATCGCGGTTCATACAATTTCAAGATCAATCGAAAAGTAGGCATGCGAGACACGATTGCGCATCGCCACCATGACTAGCGATGGCTCGTCTGGGTGATCCTCTGTCAACTGAGGAGCTTTCTTTTTGATATTGTTAGCCGCCTCACCCAATGTCTCTATGTTGAGAATTACCGCATCGTGCAATTGCTCATCTTGCACGAACTCGGCCACATCCTTGTCTCAGCTGTAGCGCTCAATTCACTCAATGGCATTCAGAATTTGTTTGAGGAGATCACCAATCCTAACGCTTCTCTTGCTTATACTGGCACGGCCTCAGCCAGCACTCTGCTACGAAATTTCTCGGGTAGCGCTTTAGGTGTGAGCACGTCCACGGTCACACCCAAGAGACCCTCAAGCTCCACCTGAATTCCGACGATGTCCATCAGAGTGGTCGCTGAAGTTGGATCGACGAAAACATCAAGATCACTCTGATTAGCGTCCTCACCACGAACAACCGAACCCAATACCCGCGCATTGTTTGCGCGGTAGGTTGACACGATTTGCTGGATGGCGGCGCGATTGGCGTGCAGCGAAGTCGACGGCTTCATGTTGTTTGCTCAAGACTGGTCTTGGCTAGAAGTTTTGTGGAAATGCGAGAGGCGTCGGCCGTGCGAGTTCAATCAAGAAACTTGAGCGAGTGGCAGGCTCTCCATCTCGGCGCTATACTTGACAACATGAATAAAATCCCCGTACACGCCATCCTGGCGCAACACAAACCCATTTTGGTGGAGAGGTTTGGGGTGAAGAGAATCGCCCTGTTTGGCTCGTATGCCAAGGGTCAAGCCACCGAGAATAGCGACATCGACTTGCTTGTTGAATTCTCAGGAGCGGCAACTGCCTCAGGGTTTTTCGGCCTCCAGTTCTATTTGGAGGACCTGTTTGGCAAACCCATCGACCTTGTGACCGAAAACGCATTGCGGCCAGAGTTCAGGCCCTACGTCGAACGGGGACTTTTGACCATTTAAGATGAATTTAGATCGCAATTGGCATCTTTACATCGGAGATATGATCCGTTTCACTGAACGAGCGATCAGCTTTTCTCAGGGATTAACTCAGTCAGATTTTCAAAACGACCCCATGCGGGTCGACGCTACGCTGAGAAATCTAGAGCTTATTGGCGAAGCAGCAACGAAAGTTCCCGATGCGGTTCGCATTCAGCATGCGGACTTACCCTGGCGTCAATTAATCGCGACGCTAAATCGACTCATTCACGGCTACTTAGGAGTTGATCAAGACGTCGTCTGGAGCATCTTGCAGACTGAACTTCCGAGCTTGCTTTGCAAACTCCAGCAAATTCGAATCGATGACTAATCGCTCGCCCAAGTGCACGCTTGGCGGCCACTTCGGATTCATGTCTATCAACTTACCAAATCAGATACTGCTCCTTCAATACCAGTATGTTTGGGTCGGTTGCACACGGCAAGGCACCGACACCAGCAACTTGGATATTTTGGCGGATCCAACGCCAGAGACCAGCCTGATGGACATTGGAGCCATCCGACATCAGTTGGGGGAGCTGCTCGGCATTCCTGTAGATACTCTTACAACAATGGCTTTGCCCGAGCATTTTCGAGCCACCGTATTGACGGAGGCAAAACCTGTATGACCTCGTCGCCTCCTCGATTGAGCGAGTCTTGCCCACTTTTGAAGCCATGATTGACATACTGCAAAAATCCAAGCACGACACCAACACCAACCTTACCGGTCGTTTGATGGTGGTGGTATCGGAGGCTTAGCCAGGACTTGCTGCGGCGTGTCTCCGAGCTGTGCAAAACTTACATAGCGCTCACGGTTCTCCATCTGCTTTTTCTGCAAGGCAGCAAAGTAAACCGCGATATCGCCACCATGCTGGTCAAGCAATTGGGCGCGAATCTCATGAATCTCATCCACAATCGAATCGTTCGGCATGTTAGTTCACCTTCAATAATTCTAGTGGGGAGCATAGTACGGGGCAACTCTGCCCATACGACGCACATACTTGGCGTACCTTGCCGACACTTTGCGCGTTGGCAATATGTTTAAAGTTCCAAGTCAACAGAAACTCCATCTTTTCATAGGCCACGATAGCTAAGTGCGATGCATCAACTTCAGCTTTTGCTGGAAGCGCAGTCGCCAACACTAGAGCCTTGGCCAATTCCAAAGCTTGCATCGGAATCTACAGTAGCTGCAAGTCGGCTAGTGTCGCCAAGCGCTGCTCGGCAGCTTTCGGATCACCCAAAGCAGCTTCGTTGCGAACGGCATCGCTATAAAACAGTTCAAAAGCACTTCGTTGGTTTTGCCACCATTCTCGGGTGACCTCTTGATGCGCAGCCATGATCAAATCCCGGCTCGGCCTAGCCGTGAGGTAGCTTATTACAGAGGTTTCAATGTACACGCTTGGCTTCATGATTGCATTGTAAGTCAGGAGGAAACTATGTGGTGAGTTCGACGAAAGGCCTCTCGGGCGGCTATTTTCCAACTCTTTGCCGGGTGTACTATGAAATGAGCATGAAAACATGAGCCTTGAAAGTCTGCCATGTTCGTGTCGCGTGTGATCGCTCAAGGAACTCGCATGACCCTCGAGAAAGCCACTTTTGCTGAGCTCGGCAAAGCCACGGCGTATCGAAGTCGGCAACGGAAAACACCATCATCATCGACGGTGCTGGCGAAGCCAAGAACATCGAAGCACGCGTAAAAGCCATTCTTGGCCAGATCGAAGAGGCCACCAGCGACTTGCGACTGAGAAACTGCAAGAGCGCGTGGCCAAGTTGGCCGACGGTGTTGCTGTGATCAAGGTGGGCGCTGCGACTGAAGTCGAAATGAACGGAAAAGAAAAGCCCGTGCGTAGTTAATCAAATACGGACGCACAGCACGCAACCCCTGCTGCTGTGGAAGAAGGCATTGTGGCCGATGGTGGCGTAGCCCTGCTACGTGCCCGTTCAACCGTTAAGGTTAAAGGCGCAATGGGAAAAAACCGCGCTGACCAAGACGCTGGTGTGAAGATCGTTCTTCGCGCCGTCGAAGAGCCACTGCGCATCATCGTCTCCAATGCTGGTGACGAGCCACGGCGTAGTCGTTGCCAAGGTACTCGAAGGCAAAGGTAAATCGGTTACAACTCAGCCCTCGGCACCTACGGCGACATGCTTGAGATGGGTGTGGTTGATCCAACAAAAGTAACTCGTACAGCTCTGTAAAATGCAGCCTCTGTGGCCGGCCTGATGCTGACCACAGATTGCATGATCGCTGAAGCGCCAGCCGATGACAAAGCCGGTGGCGGTGGCATGGGTGGAATGGGCGGCATGGATATCTAATCCAACGCTGGCTATCGAAAAAGCTTGGGGTCGAAATATTTATAGACGCTTGTATGAAGGGCTGCATCTCGCGAGAGGTGTGGCCTTTTCTAATGCTTGTTCGCCATTGCGCTCTCGCCAACTGAAAGATTTGCAAAGACTTTTCCCAATAGCTATACTGGACTGATGAAACCGTCAACCACGCTAGACGCCCATCGCGCCGAAGTTCGCGCTATTGTCCTGGCCAACCACACGCTTAATGCACGTGTGTTTGGGTCGGTCGCGCGCGGACAAGACACTGACACCAGCGATCTGGATATTTTGGTGGATCCGACTCCGGAAACCAGCCTGATGGATATTGGAGCCATTAGATTTCAGTTGCGTGAGCTTCTTGGCGTTCCAGTCGATGTACTCACCCCAATGGCCTTACCCGAGCATTTTCGCGCCACTGTGTTGGCCGAAGCAAAACCGGTATGACCCCGCCGTCGCCTCGATTGGTTGACTATTTGGGGCATATCCGACAAGCGATATCGAGAATTCAAAACTACACCTCTCAACTTGATGAAGCTCAGTTCGCGCAAACTGAGCTAGTTCAAGATGCCGTGATTCGCAACTTTGAAATCATCGGCGAGGCTAGCAAAAACATTGAACATCAGTTCCCTGATTTTGCGACATCGCACCCAGAGCTACCACTAGCTTTCGCCTACGAAATGCGCAATGCACTGGCCCACGGGTACTTCAAAGTAGATATCTCCATCGTTTGGCGAACGATTGAGCGGGACTTGCCTAGTCTTGATGCAGTGATTGCTAGACTGCAAACACTCTAACGAGCGGCGCCCGCCGGA
>JANLRI010000432.1:0-1994 GCA_031361565.1 Betaproteobacteria bacterium
CGAAAGCCTGACCCACGGATTTATTTGATGATGACAGAGGCCCTGGGGGTGAAGCCCGAGGACTGTATTTATCTAGATGATCTAGGTATCAATTTAAAGCCTGCGCGCGAGCTTGGCATGCAAACCATTAAGGTGGGGGAGGCAGGGCCCGCGCTCGAAACTTTGCAGGCTCTGGTTGGATTTGATCTCGGCTATGAAACGAAATTTACTTAACAACACTCACTAAACGATGCGACTCTGCTTGTCTCCCCAATACTTATCGCGCAAACTTTTTTTGTAGAGCTTGCCGGTGGGAAGGCGAGGTAATTCGTCCATGAAATCGATACTGCGCGGCACCTTTTGTCGCGATAGGTGTTCGCCACAAAAGGCGATGAGTTCCTGAGCCAAGGCCTCGTTGGCCGAAAGTCCTGGCATGGTTTGAATGACCGCCTTGACCTCTTCTCCCAAATCCTCATTGGGTACACCGAAGACCGCAGCGTCGGCCACTTTGGGATGAGTGATCAAAAGGTTCTCGCACTCCTGCGGATAAATATTGACTCCCCCCGAAATGATCATGAAGGTGGAGCGATCAGTAAGATAAAGAAAGCCGTCATCATCGACGTAGCCCACGTCTCCGACTGTGCTCATGGTGCCGTCAGAGGAACGCGTTTGGGCAGTGCGCTCGGGATCATTAAAGTAAACGAAAGACGAAGCGGTTTTGAACCAGATTTCGCCAGGCACGCTTTTGGCGGAAGGTTTCATGTCATCGTCGAGGATGTGGAGATCACCTAACAGCACCCGACCCACTGAGCCACGATGGGCTAGCCATTCGGCGCTATCGCAAGCAGTAAATCCAAGACCCTCAGTCGCGCCGTAGTACTCATGAATAATCGGACCCCACCAAGCAATCATTTGTTCTTTCACTTGTGCGGGACAGGGTGCCGCTGCGTGAATAGCAATCTCGAGCGACGACAAGTCGTAGCGCTGTTTGACGGCCTCGGGAAGTTTGAGCAAACGGCTAAACATCGTCGGAACCAATTGGCTGTGACTCACCTTATACTTTTCGATCAAGGCGAGGTATTGCTCGGGATCGAATTGCTCCATGATGATCACAGTGCCACCATTTCGAATGGTCAATGCTACAGCCGCCTGCGGGGCGGAATGATAGAGCGGCGCCGGCGACAGGTAAATCATGTCCGCGCGATAGCGCCACAGTTTGTTCAAGAATCCGAATAGAGGGAGCGGATTGGACGGTGGATCCTCGGGCAAGGGGCGCAACACTCCCTTGGGTCGACCCGTCGTGCCTGAGGAGTACAACATGGGCGTACCGAGAAATTCATCGGCAATCGGAGTTTTAGGAAAACCGCTGATCGCCTGAGCGTAATCCAGGAAGGGGCCGTTCTCGCTAGATTGGTCATCACGATCAACCACCAAAAAGAGGGTGATCTTCGGACACTGTTTGATGGCTTCAAGTGCAACCTCTTGCCTGGAACGAGAGGTAACCAAGGCGGTCGATTCGCTGTTGTTGAGGATGTAGGCTAGCTCGTCCGCCTTCAGGTAGGAATTGATACAAGTGTAGTAAAGGCCTGAGCGTTCGCCCGCAGCGCATACCTCTAAGTAGCGATTGTTATTCTCCATGAAGATGGAGAAGTGATCTAAGCGCTTTAAGCCGTGCTGGCGAAGCAGATGGGCTAGTTGGTTGCTGCGCGCTTCGAGTTCGGCATAACTTACCGCTTCACCGGTACTGGCCATAACGAAGGCCGCGCGGTTGGGATGGGTTCTTGGATATTCACCTGCGTACATTTTGGGTGCTCCTCTAGGTTTCTAGCTTATCACCGCCCCGAGCTTTAGGGGGAGGCGACCCAGTTGCCATGAAATCCCGGTGGGATGCGATGCGGTATCGTAATCACCGCCTGGGGTGGCCCAGTGAAGTTCTCAGCGTCAAGAATGACGAGATCGGTGGTTTGATTATTCATGTTGATCACATAGCCCATCAGCCAGCCTTCATGTTCCGC
>JANLRI010000436.1:0-2957 GCA_031361565.1 Betaproteobacteria bacterium
TTCACACCCGAACTCATGGTCACGCGACACTATGCACAGCGTGACTACCCCTTCATCTTCACCAATGGCGTACAGGTCTCCTACGTTGAGGTCGACACCGACACCGGCTTTGTGAAGCTTTTAAAGCACTGGGCTGTTGAAGACTGCGGTCGAGTCATCAACCCCATGCTGGTCGATGAGCAAATGCGGGGTGCCATTGTTCAAGGTATTGGCGGTGCACTTTTCGAGGAGTGTCTTTACGACGAACAGGGGTCGTTACGCAACGGCACCATGGCGGACTATCTGGTGCCCATGGCGGCCGAAATGCCAGACATCATTGTGGATCATATTCAGTCACCCACGAAAAGCTCTAAACTGGGAGCGAAGGGCGCTGGAGAGGCAGGCACGGCCGGTGCACCTGCCGCCGTGATCAATGCAATCAATGACGCCCTTGCGCCATTCAAGGTGGAAGTTTATTCGCAACCAGTCACGCCAGAAAAGATATTGAAGGCTCTTGGAAAAGTCTGAACATTTGAAACCCTGCACTTGAAACTATACTTCGCTAGAAATCAAACGCCATGTAACCCAAACAAAGCCAGCGGAGGCAAGATGCCCCATCGATTACGTAGAAGCGCCGTACAAATTTTAGGTCTGGTCGCCAGCAGCGCGCTGATCGCCCTACCGGGTCTTTTGCTGAGCGGGTGTTCTAGCACCGGTATCGGATCAGGGGGCCCGCAGGCAGGCGTGACTAAGAGCGTACCCATCGCTTCACACGCTCCTTTGGGTCAACTTTACGGAGCGGGTTCGGATCTTCCCCCCGTTATTTTTGTACACGGCAACGGCGACAACGCTTCCGTCTGGCAAACGACGCTTTGGCGCTTTGAAAGCAACGGCTGGCCACGGCATCGACTACATGCTCTTGACTCGACCCTGCCGCTTGCGCGTAGCGAAGACGGCAAAGAGCAAGCCGGCCGTTCAAGTACAGCCGATCAAATGCGAGAACTCAGTGCCGAGGTTGATCGTCAATTGACGCTGAGTGGTGCCAAAAAAGTCGTGCTGATCGGTAACTCGCGCGGCGGCTACTCCATTCGAAATTACATTCGTAACGGCGGCGGTAAAGACAAAGTCGTCGCAGTCGTGCTCGGCGGCGTGCCCAATCACGGCGTTTGGAAAGGTAGTTTCGGACCCGACAGCGAATTTAACGGCAGCGGCCCCTTCCTGACCCAATTGAACGCGCCACAGGGCGCAGACGGTGCGGAAGTTACGGCTGGCATCGCCTTTCTTACTTTGCGCTCGGACAGCAATGACAAGTTTGCCCAGCCCCTGGGTCAGTGGATCGGGCAACCGAAGTTGGAAACCGGTGTGACATCCGAGGGTCCTGCATTAAAAGGTGCCACCAACCTCGTGCTGCCCGGCAAGGATCACCGCGAAGTCTCGTTCCATCCCGATGCTTTTGCGCATACATTTCGTTTTCTGACGGGCCATGAAGCGGCTCATCTTGGCTATGCCATCGAACCACAAATCATCCTCAATGGCAAAATTCTAGGCCTACACGACCAAGCGGGCACGATGGGCGAGCCTTCGAACCTTGGTCTGCCAGGCACAAAAGTCACGGTATTTCAGGTGCAAGCCGAAACCGCCAGCCGCATCGGTGCGGCTGTACATCAAAAGACCGTGGGGTTGGACGGCGCATGGGGGCCCTTCACTGCCAAAAGTGATGCTTTTTATGAATTCGTGGTTGAAGCGCCGGGCTTCGCCATAAACCATATTTATCGCTCTCCGTTTCCGCGTTCGAGCCAGGTGATACATATGCGACCAGCTCGACTCTCCGAGGCCGACAAGGGTGCAGTTTCAGTGGTCACCATGAACCGTCCAAGAGGGTATTTTGGGGTCGGACGCGACATCATGTCGCTTGACCAACAGTCGCCACCCCCTGGAGTTCCGCCCGGAGTACCCGGCTTGGCAACGTCTAAACTCAAGATCACTGTTGCGGACCGACCGGTCATTGCAGAATTCAACGGAGAGAGAATCGTCACACGGTCATGGCCACTAACGGAAAATCGGCTGGTGTTCGCCGAATTTACTCAGTGATTTCAGGCTGTATTGGAGCTGCTGGGCCAAGTAGCGCACAATCGCGCCCATGAAAGCGAATAAAAGACTTCAGGCCCTCATTGAAGAAGGCCTCATCGACGCCGTAACCCGGCAACTCATGAGCGGCAAAGAGGCCACCGTTTATGTGGTGCGCAGAGGCGAAGAAACCATCTGCGCCAAGGTCTATAAAGACGCCACCGAACGTAGCTTCAGGCAGGCGGTCGATTACACCGAAAACCGTAAGGTCAAAAACTCCAGAGAAGCGCGAGCGATTGCCAAGGGGACAAAATTCGGTCGGAAGCAGCAAGAGTCAGCTTGGCAAAGCGCCGAGGTAGACGCCTTGTACCGTCTCGCTGCAGCGGGTGTGCGAGTACCCAAGCCGTTTAATTTTTACGACGGTATCTTGCTCATGGAATTAGTCACGGACGAGCATGGCGACGCCGCACCGCGCCTGAATGATGTGCTGTTCAGCCCCGAGCAGGCACGCACTTATCACAGTCAATTGCTGAAAGAAGTGGTGCGCATGTTGTGCGCCGGGGTCGTCCATGGCGATTTGTCAGAATTCAACATTTTGCTCGCGGCCGACGGGCCTGTCATTATCGATCTACCGCAGGCCGTGGACGCGGCAGGTAACAATCACGCCAGCCGCATGCTGGAACGCGACGTCGCCAATCTGCGTGAATTTTTCGGGCGTTTTGCACCAGAAATTCTCAAAACCAACTATGGCAAGGAAATCTGGGCGTTCTACCAGCATGGCTTGCTCCATCCAGACGCGGCCCTCACGGGTCGCTTCGTCCAGGCCGAGGGCGCGATTGATTTGCGCGGCGTGATGGACGAAATTGAAGATGCACGCTTTGAAGAGAACGCCAAGCGCTTAAGGATGAGCG
>JANLRI010000440.1:0-2541 GCA_031361565.1 Betaproteobacteria bacterium
GCATTGGGCCGCCGGGCACGGAAATGCTTTCAACTCCACCGGCAACCACGCAGTCGGCTCCATCGCCGCGAATGTGATTGGCCGCCATGGCAATCGACTGCAAACCAGAAGAACAGAAACGATTAATCGATACACCCGCCGTGGTCACAGGTAAGCCGGCAAGCAGCGCCGCCTGACGTCCAATATTGGGGGACAAATGGGCGCAGTTGCCGAGGTAGGAGTCTTCGATGAAGTCTTTCTCCACACCGGAGCGCTCAACTGCATGTTTAATAGCATGAGCCGCCATTGACATGGGGGCGGTGATGTTAAAGCCGCCGCGACCGGCTTTTGCCAGGCCGGTGCGGGCATAAGAAACGATGACTGCTTCGCGCATGAGGTGTCTCCAGATTGTAAGAGGGTTGGCGGCTCAAATGCCGGTCTAGGGGGACCATCTTAAACGTAGCGCTGACGATGTGCAGAACTTGGCCCAATTTATAGTTTCTTCGCACGTCCAGGCGCACAGTCGCGGGGGACCCTTCGAGTGCCGACAAGAATTTCTCTAAGATGAGACGCAGCCTGTTCACTTGGGCACCCTCGCACTACCATGAAGGAAAACGTCTTATTCTGCGCCGCAATTTTGACTCTTGGATGCAAGCTATGAAACTCGCACTGAAGACCTGTATCAAGTTCCTTGTTCTAACCTTGAGTGGGTTGCTAATTGGCGTTGCTGCAGTGAAGGCGCAGGAGTGGCCGAATCGACCCATCATAATCATCATTCCCTATCCCCCGGGCGGGCAAACCGATATCGTTGCGCGCTGGATTGGTGAAAAACTCAGCGCTGTATTGGGTCAGCCCTTTGTGATGGACAATCGTCCGGGTGCTCAGGCTATTGTTGGAATCACGGCTGGCAAACTCTCGCCCGCCGATGGTTACACCCTGGTCATGGTGAATTCTTCCAACATCATTATTAACAAGTTCGCCTACACCAAGCTCGCCTACGATGGTTTGACCGACTTCGAAGCCGTGGCCCATCTCGGTCTGGCTCCACTGGGGATGGTAGTGCCCACCAGCTCCGGGATCAAGAGTGTTGACGAGTTCTTGCAACAGGTGAAGCGTAACCCTGGCAAGGCGACCTTTGCCTCCTTCGGCACCGGTAGCAGCTCGCATTTGTATGGCGAGATGCTCCGGGGTTTGACCAAAACCGATATGGTGCATGTCCCCTACAAAGGCGCCGGCCCTGCGGTGGTTGATATTGCGAGTGGACAGGCAACCATGGGTATTCAGGATTTCGCGGCGACAGCGCCGTTTATACAGTCGGGAAAACTCACCTTGCTGGCCACCACAGGCCCGAAGCGCTGGCCCCTGCATCCCGATGTGAAAACCTTTGGCGAGCTTGGTTATCCCGCCATGAACTTGGCTGGATGGGTGGGCATTATGGCCCCCAAGGGAACCCCTAAGCCGATTGTGGATCGCTTGAATCGGGAAATTAACAAAGCGATCCAGTCACCTGAAGGTACGGCAAAAATATTGCAGTTGGGCTTGTTGGTCACCGGCCTTACGCCTGCGGAGTTTGCCGACGATATTCGGCGTGCTACTCCCCTGTGGGGTGAAATTTTCAAGCAATCAGGCATTGTTCCTGAATAAAAAAGTAGAGGTTTCAAGATGAATGATCTTCTCATCCAAGGCGGCACGCTGGTCGACGGAACCGGTGCTGAAGCAAGGGTCGCCAGCGTGGCGATCAACAAGGGCTTTATCGTGGCGGTGGGAGATGCGGCGGATGCACCGGCGCGCCGAGTGATTGATGCTCGCGGCTTGCTGGTGACTCCAGGGTTTGTGGATATTCATACTCATTATGATGGTCAGGCTACCTGGGATCCGTTTCTGACCCCTTCGACCTGGCATGGCGTTACCACCTGCGTTTTTGGTAACTGTGGTGTTGGTTTTGCTCCAGTGCGACCCGATAAGACCGCCTACCTTATCAACCTAATGGAAGGTGTCGAAGACATTCCTGGCACGGTACTTTCCGAAGGCATGGCCTGGACCTGGGAGAGTTTTCCACAATACCTCGATGCGCTTGATAAAAAGCCGTTTGCGATCGATGTGGGCGCGCAGCTACCCCATGCGGCTTTGCGGTTTTATGTGATGGGCGAGCGCGGCGCGAATCACCAAGAGAAACCGAGCAGTGAAGAGCTACTTGAAATGAAAAGCCTCACCGAAGAGGCGCTGCTGGCAGGCGCACTGGGTGTCACTACTTCGAGAACCGTGAAGCATCGCGCCAAAGATGGTCGCTTCACGCCGAGTTTGACGGCTGCGGAGCCGGAGCTACTGGCCATTGCTCAGGCAATGCGTCAGGTCAATCGTGGAGTGCTTGAAGTGAACTCGGATTTCGGTGAGGGTGACTTCGAAATCTTGCGCGCAGTCACCGAAGTGTCCGGTCGGCCGATGAGCCTTTTGCTGTTACAGGTCGACAACGCGCCGCAGCTTTGGCATACCACCTTGGAACAGATTCACGAAGCACGTCGTGCTGGTCTGGCCGTGACAGGGCAGGTAGGCGCCAAGGCG
>JANLRI010000442.1:0-3401 GCA_031361565.1 Betaproteobacteria bacterium
CTCAATAAGATTGACGGTCTGTGGGACAACCTCAAGACTGATCAAGAAATTGAGAACGAGATTGCAAAGCAGGTTCAAAGCGTTTCTGAGGATCTGGAACTCGACCCGTCTCTGATTTTCCCTATCTCGGCCCAAAAAGCCCTGAGCGCAAAAATAAATAAAGACCAGGCCTTGCTCGAACGAAGCAGAATTCAGGCGCTCGAAATCGCGCTGTCGGATGTGCTGGTTAAGCGCCAGCAAGTCTTGGTCCGTGAAAGTGTGTCGCGAGAGTATGGCGATGCCTACCGTAACATCGACGGCTCCTTGCAATCGCGCCTCCGCAACCATGTTGAACAGTTGTTCGAGCTGAACGGACTACGCGGTAAAAATCGCGATGTAATGAATCACACTGCAGCGCGCATTCGTAGCGAACGCGATGACTTCGATAAGAGCCTGAGGAGACTCCATGGTCTTCGCGCTGTCTTTCAGAGACATTCCGAGGACGTGCATACAACGCTTTCCGTAGAGTCGCTCAAGCGCCACATCCGAAGCTCAAGAGAGCTGATGAAGTCCAGTAACTTTAGCGCTGGATTAAAGGGTGGAATGCATGCGCTATTAAAAATGGCCTCAGAGGATATCAAGGGTGCCGAAGCCTCAATCCAAGAAATCACTACGTTAATGACCGCAATGTACCGCACATTCAGTGTCGAGCACGGCCTCACTCTTGGCTCACCCATGCTCTTCTCACTGGCACGACATAGCGCAGAGTTAGCAAGACTCAACACCCTTTGCGATCAACGCTTTGGAGCCGTCACTCTGGCGACCACCGAGAAGTCGATTGTGATGCGTCAGTTCTTAGAGGCTATTGCGACTCGTTTGCGCGAAATTTACGCGGCGGCGTCGAAAGACTCTCATAGCTGGTTACGTGCCGTGATGGCGCCAATCGAAGGACAGGTTCGAGAACATCAAGCGCAACTCAAAAAACGCATGGACTCCGTGCGCCGAATCCTGGACGCGAATGAGTCGCTGGATGATCGCATTCAGGAAATTGAATCTGCCAAGGACGATGCCCAAGAAAAAATCAAGGGCTTGCGTAATTTGAAACAGGCCTTTGAGGATGCCTTGGAGGGACAACCTCCAATCGAAGTGATTCAGCAGAAAGCCTTACTGCTCGCCGAGGCCTTAGATCAATCGAGTACTCTCGAAGATGAGCCACCAGCTCCCTCTCTCGATCAAATCAGCCCGTTACGCAAGCTTGCGCAAAGGGCGATACACTCGGTTAATGCCGAGACCATCATCCACTAAAAACGTAAGAAGCCAAGCTTCCGGCGAGCAACAGCCACACAACATGTCCAGCTTTCGGGGGGCGTCCAAGCCCCTCATGCTGGCCAATAGACTCATTGAATGGCAAAAGAAGGCCGGTCGCCATGACCTTCCTTGGCAAGTGCGTGATCCCTATAGGGTCTGGCTCTCCGAAATCATGCTGCAGCAGACTCAGGTGGGCACGGTCCTCCCCTATTACTTGAAGTTTCTGGAACGATTTCCTGACTTAATGTCGCTCGCCTCAGCGTCTGAAGAATCAGTGCTCGAAGCCTGGAGCGGCTTGGGTTATTACAGCCGAGCTCGCAACCTTCACCGATGTGCGCACGACGTCGTAAACGTATATGGCGGCGCCTTTCCTACCAGCCTTGAGCTTCTTGTCTCTCTTCCCGGAATTGGTCGCTCTACTGCCGCGGCCATTGCCGTGTTTTGCTTTTCGAGCAAAGAGGCTATTCTCGACGGCAACGTCAAACGTGTGCTGAGCCGCGTCTTCGCCATTGCCGGCATCCCGACTCAAAGCACCACTGAAAAAGAGCTCTGGCAAATTGCACTCCAGCAACTCCCGAGTCAGGGCATAAGGTCGTATACGCAAGGCCTTATGGACCTGGGCGCCAGTCTTTGCGCTCCTCGCAAACTAAAGTGCATCGAGTGTCCACTTAGCGCAATTTGCTCGGCCTATCAGTTAGGGCTAACCCATTGCCTACCAAGCCCGAAAGCGCGCAAGCTCACGCCACTGCGTGAAGAGACTTTTGCGCTCATTATTTTTGAGGGACAAGTACTACTCGAAAGACAGAAATCCCCGGGCATTTGGGGTGGTCTGCTCAGCTTTCCCAAGGTCGAGAACCTCCCGATGCTCTTGGAAATTTTAGGCGAAAAAATGCCCGACCCAATCGCGCAAGAGGGGTTTGACCACAGCTTCACTCATTTCAAGCTGCGCGCAATGATCAATCTGTATCGTATCGCAGGCGACCCGCCTAGCATTGAAGCCAGCGCCGTGCTGGAGCCAAGGGCGCATTACGATTCAATGCAGGGTGAAAAATACCGACTATTGAGTCGCGAGAAAATCGCCGAGGCCGCCCTGCCTCAGCCGATTAAGGCTTACTTGTTAAACCAAGCTTTCAAACACCTGCAGTGACCTTTCTGAGGCTTGGTTTTCGCTACAGAATGCCCTGCTGCTCCAGAAAGTGTTTCACCAAGTTTAGACGACCAAGCGGATCGCTGAGCTGCATGAGTTGATGTTTAATTGGATTGGGAATCGGCAATAATTCACACAGCCTTTGCCCGACCCAACTCGCCGACGCGTATTCATAAGGCGGCTCCACCATTTTCTGAATGGCTTCGGGGCGACGCTCCTCGAGATCGAGAATAATTCTTTGCGCTAATGCAGCGAGAGGCACAAACTCCTCAGGCAATACTTGGTCAGGCTCGGCCTTAAGAAACTCGACTTCGGCTTCGATCAAACCAGAGGGTTGCACCAATGAAGATTCGATTCTAAAGCGCCGTTGACCCATAACCCGAATCTGCAAAATGCCAAGCTGTTGCATGTCCCAATCCTTGATCAACGCTTCGCAGCCCACCGGCTCGTGAGTTGCCGTACCCCCCACTTCTCGACCACTTGTAATCGAACAAATACCAAAGCTAGAGCCTGTGCTCAGGCATGCTTTCGCCATGTCCATATAGCGAGCTTCGAATACCCGCAGCGGCAGCGATCCGCCCGGAAAAAGCACCGTCGTTAACGGAAAAATGGGTAGCTTCAAAATTTGTCAGGTTAGAAAATTAGGCAGGCCAGACGATGCGCTAACGAGTGTGCTGAGTCACGAATTGCTAACCGCTCTAGCCGCTTTTGAAGCCAAGCCGCGATGGCGGACCAAGACCTGTTCGACACGTCTGAAGCGCTTTGCAAGCGTTTCAACACAGTACACTGAGCGGTGTTGCCCACCCGTGCAACCGATGGCAATCGTCATATAACTGCGGTTTTCCATCACATAGTTTGGCAGCCAAGTTTGCAAGAACTCGGCAATGTGATCGACCATCCTTTGCACGGAAGGAATGGCCTGCAGGTATTCCACCACCGGAGCATCTTGACCGGTCAGGGCGGACAA
>JANLRI010000509.1:0-8419 GCA_031361565.1 Betaproteobacteria bacterium
GCCGACAACGCAGCACAGCTCGCCTCCCTTGGGCCGGCCGGGATCGACCTCAATTTTGGCTGCCCCGCCAAAGTCGTCAATCGTCATGGCGGTGGTGCCATGTTGCTGCAAGATCCAGAACTGCTGAACCGCATCGTTGCCGAGGTACGCCGCGCTGTACCGCCGGGCATGAGCGTATCGGCAAAGATGCGACTAGGCTACATGGATGATTTACGCGCCGAAGAGTGCGCTCAGGCCATTGCCGATGGCGGCGCCAGTTCGATCGTGGTGCATGGACGCACCAAGGCCCACGGCTATCGACCACCGGCCTACTGGGATCGCATCGCGGACGTGCGCGCCAGTGTGAAGATTCCGATCGTGGCCAATGGCGAAATTTGGACGGTAGACGATGCCCTGCGGTGTCGTGAAGCCTCGGGCTGTCAGGACATTATGATCGGACGCGGCATCGTAGCCGATCCGGGCTTGGCCTGGGCGATTCGTTGTCGCGATCAAGCGGATGGCCGTACCCTGCCGTCGCAATTCTCGGACCCAAAGCAGGTTGATTGGCGAGTGATCGCACCCTTGCTGCAAGACTTTTGGAATCTCGTCAAACCTCGTGTGATCCCTAAACACCGTGCCGGGCGCTTGAAGCAATGGCTAAACCTGATGCGCAGGCGCTACCCTGAGGCCCAGACCATGTTCTTGGCGCTGCGGACCTTAAATGATTCTGCTGCGGTGGAGCGCTGCTTGCTCGATCTTCTAGCCGCAGGAGAGCTTTACGGCCTAAAAGCTTTGGGGGCTTCTGGCCCCAATGAGAACGAGGTCGACGCGGCGATCATTGCATGATTCTCAGTCAATGGTGATATTGGCTGCCTTAACTACGGTGCCCCAACGCGTAAGTTCGTTTTGCAGAAAGCGGTCGGCCGCATCAGGTGAATTGCCGATGACCTCAGAGCCGCCCTCGATGAGCTTTTGCCGGACTTCGGGCAAGGCAAGAACTTTAGAGATCTCAATATTGAGCTTAGCGACAACGTCTTTCGGCGTGCCTTGCGGTGCGACCATTCCAAACCACGCCAGAGCTTCAAAATCCGTTACACCGGCTTCGGACAAAGAAGGCACGTCGGGCAATAAAGGGTGACGCTTCAGGCTGGTCACGGCAAGAGGGCGCAACTTACCGGATTTGAGGTTGGGTAGCAGTGCCACCAAATTGTCGAATATGACTTGGATCTGTCCGCCCATGAGATCGGTGTGGGCCGCGCCCGAGCCTTTGTAGGGCACATGTGCCATGTCGATGCCCGCTTCAAGTTTAAACTTTTCACCGGTGACATGATGAGAAGTGCCTAGCCCAAGCGAGCCGAAATTCACTTTGCCGGGATTAGCCTTAGCGTAAGCAATAAACTCCGGCACAGTCTTGGCCGGAAAGTTTGGATTGGCCGCGAACGCCAGAGGTGAATGGGTGAACACCGTGATTGAAGCAAACTTAGAGGTGTCGTATTTCAGGCCGCGATACATCACAGCACTGATGGGCAATGCGGCGGTAGAGATCAACAAAGTGTAGCCATCTGCAGGTGACTTCGCGACGACATCATTGGCAATGGTGCCCCCGGCGCCAGGCCGGTTTTCGACGACGAAGGTTTGACCAAGAGCGCTTGATAAGCGATCCGAAATCATGCGTGCGATGGTGTCGGAGGCTGCGCCGGTTGCGAAGGGTACGATCACTTTAACGGGTCGGTTGGGGTAAGACTGCGCGAAGGCTGTAGAGCCGGCGAGCCACAAGAGCGACGCAGATATCGCCTTGGCGATGATTCGTTTTGGATGGAGGAAATTTGTTCTCATATTCAACGCTTCCTTATGCGGCAATGGTGTGGGCATAGCCACGTTCCAATGTTGTGGTGCGGCGCAGGTCGCGCCGTTTGGCGAGGTCGTAACGCAGGCCGCGATGCAGGGTTGAACGGTTGTCCCACATCACATAGTCGCCAACCTGCCACTCGTGGGTATACACGAACTCGCGCTGGGTGACGTGCTCGATCAACTCGGCAACGAGCAGGCGACCTTCCGGAACTGTGAGCCCAGTTACCGATTCGATATGCACGCTGGGGAATAGCACCTTGCGCCCGGAGTTGGGGTGAGTGTGAACCAAGGCACGTTCAACTGGCGGAAAGCGATTGAGTTGCTCTTCGGTGTAGCGATCATCGCCTAGCATGATGCGAGAGTGAAAGGCCGTGTGGCTTGCGATTCTGTCCTCAACATATTGTTTGGTTTTTTCTGGTAAAGCGTCCCAGCCCGCGCGCAAATCGGCCCATTGGGTTTGACCGCCTTCATCGGGGACAACCACCGCTGAGAGCATGGAGTACTTCACTGGAAGGTTCTGAAAGGTGCTGTCGCTATGCCAGAGCTGGTTGGCCAAGACGCCGATGAGCTTGGCATGGCTGGGCGCCGCAACCGATCCGTCTACGGCGATGTTGCCGATGTCGATCAGCTCCTCGTACTGAAAGCGCGTGGCGGCTCCAGTAGCTTTACGAAGGCCCGCGTCAAGAGGCCCAAACTGTTTAGAAAAAGCAATTTGTTGGCCTTGGTCAAGCCCCTGATCTCTAAACACCAAGACCGCATATTGATCCATGGCGGAGTCAATCTCTTTGATCGTTGCTTCATCGAGCGCGAGCTTGAGATCAAGGCCGGTCGCTTCAGCCGCAAATAGAGGGTGAAGCGGTTTTAGGGTGAGTGCCATTTGGGTCCGGTCCTCTCTAGTTAGGGTTTTAAATCTGGCGCTTTGTCACCAAGCTTTGAGTGACTAAGGCAAAGGTCACGGCCTTGACCTTAAAGTATAAGGAAGGACCTACAGCACCGCATAAAGGGTTTCGTTTTAGCCTTAGTCAGTGCTTCATTAAATCGCCCGTCGATTAGAGTGGGGCTGAAATTCGTCACACTTCACCTATGAATAGGCTTGCGCTCGCTCGTCTTAGTTTGTACTCTGAATGCCTTTCCCTTTGAAGTTTTAGATCGTCAGCCATGATTCGTGAATTACTGATTGCGGGCGCTCTCGTCCACGGGGTTGCGGCTTCTGCGCAAACGACCACCCAGGCAAATCCCGCCGGGATGCAAACCTTGCAAGGTCTATTCGTCGAGCAACGTGCTATTGGCGCAAATTTCGCCTACGCGCATTACTATTTTTGGCTGGACGGCCACTATTGCCTTGGCCTTCCGGTCGGCGGATTAGATCGCGAGCCTGCTGATTTTTCGCAGCTTCAAAAATCGCAGTCTTGCGGGCAATACCGGATCGCAGAAGATCGCCTGATGTTGCAGCCACGCCTAGGCCCCGCTTTACCTGCGAAGTTATTAAGCAAGCGCGAGGGTGATCGCTTTCTAATGGATAGCAATGACACCTACAAAGTACCCGCGCTGCCTGCGAACCAGGCGATTGAGGGCCAGTACGTTGCTCTTGTGACTGGTAGCCAAATGCAACGCCAGAGTTATCTGTTTCGCAGCGACGGTACCTATCAGTTCACCTCCGTGCCAATGACCTCTGCGGACGGCTCACCAGCCAGTTACTCAGGAACCTACAAGCTTGTAGGCTACACCTTGCAACTCACCGGCGCTCCTGCGCCGAGCCGCCTGACCGTGTACCCGGTGAAGCAGGGAGCACTCATGATTGAAGGTACGGTGTATACGCGTTGACTCTGTTCGAATAGTGAACTGTTTTTTGTTTGCGGCTCAAGCGCAGTGATGACTGGGCCTAATTCGCGTTAGCGGTCTTGCTTGCTTTCGGCCAGGGCCGCCGCGGCAGCCGCCCTAAGCTTGTCCTTCTTGCTTGGGCGTTTACCCTTAATGCCCCCGGTAATTTTTGAGGGTCCAGTTGATGCAGGCGTTGCTTCGTTTAGACTCATTTCTTCATCTTCGAGGGAGTTCTCGCCCGAGCTAAGCCCTGAGACCTGCAGTTCGGTCGCGGCGGGCTCAAAACCTGGTGCAATTTCTCTCGGCAAACTCATGCCCTGATGTTTCTCAATCAAACGAAAGTGCGGCTCTGCTGAACTGCTCACAAAGCTCACCGCCAAACCGCTTGCACCAGCACGGCCGGTGCGACCGATACGATGGGTGTAGTCCGTGACCGAGCGCGGCAAATCATAGTTCACAACCACCGGTAGCTTTGGAATGTGAATACCGCGCGCAGCAAGGTCTGTGGTGACCACGACTTGCCAGCGGTTGGCCTTGAACTGCTCCATCACTTGAGTGCGCGCCCCTTGGCTTAAGCCTCCATGGAAGGCCGTCGCATAAATCTGTGCGCGCTGCAATTTCTCCGCCACTCGATAGCTTGCGTACTGGGTCGCCACGAACACCAAGACATGGTCCCAGTTATTTTCCTTGAAGAGATGCACCAGTAACTGGGTGCGCTGGTTTTCGTCGACATGAAACACGCGCTGCTCGATGATGGGATCATTCTCAGGTGAGCTGTCGATCTCGATACGCAGTGGCTCGTGGAGCAAGCTTGTGACGAGTGCGCCCACCGCTTCGGGAAAGGTAGCGGAGAAAAACAAGTTTTGTCGCTCAGTGGGCAAGAGCTTCAATATCTCCTCTAGCTCATCGGCAAAGCCTAAGTCCAACAAGCGATCCGCCTCATCGAGTACTAAGGTTTGAACCCAGGAAAGCTTCACCGCGTTTTGCTGAATCAAATCGAGTAAGCGCCCCGGTGTCGCGATCACAATGTCGGCGCCGCCACGCAGTGACATCATCTGCGGATTGATCGACACGCCACCAAAGATGACGGCGATTTTTAGTTTAGTGGGAAGATACTGCGCGAGGCTTCGAAACACCTCGCCCACCTGGGCGGCGAGTTCGCGAGTAGGTACCAACACTAAAACTCTGGCTTTGCGGGCGCTAAAAAGGGCTTCTTGGGTACGGTCTTGCAATCGTTGCAGCAAGGGTAGGGCGAAGGCCGCCGTTTTGCCCGAGCCTGTCTGAGCCGCACCCATCACGTCTCCCCCAACGAGGACGGCGGGAATGGCCTGCTGCTGAATGGGTGTGGGGGTCACAAAGCCGAGTTCGGTAGCGGCTCTCACAAGCGCAGGGGACAACCCAAACGACTTAAAGCTTGCCTCCGACGTAGATGCCTGAGCGTCGTCAGGCGGAATTTGAGGATGGGTAATACGGTTCTCGAAAACAATAGATATGGGAGCAAGGATATGGGAGAAAGCTCTGGCGGACTGTCTGAATGTTAAAGCGGTCGCCGGGGACGATTTTGGCGCTGTGGCACGATGGATGCTACTTCAAATCGATCCAGCCCTATTTCCACGACCCTCAGATGAAGAATAAAGCCTCTAACGGCGGCCTAGTGTATTCCACCGAAGTCGGCCGCATCTGCCCCGGATGCCGCCAGGCCGTCGCATTATGCACCTGCAAACAAAACAAAACGCTTGCAAGTGGCGACGGCGTCGTGCGCGTCAGCCGCGAAACCAAGGGGCGAGGCGGTAAGGCGGTGAGCTTGGTGAAGGGCCTATCGTTAGGCAGCGAGGAACTTATCGCTCTCGGCAAACAACTCAAGGCTGGTTGCGGCAGTGGCGGGACGGTGAAAGACGGGGTGATTGAAGTGCAGGGCGACCACTGCGAGCGCTTGGTTGAAATGCTCACAGGCAAAGGTTTTAATGTGAAGCGGGCCGGGGGGTAAGCTCGATGGCCTTCGTAACTTCGAGTCCCTCAGGCACCTCATAGTCCGCGATGACGAAGGCTCGAGTCGCTTGATCCGCCGCATCTTCGAGAAGTTCGCGGATCACTTTGATCGAGGGTCGATCCAGGGCTGCGCAAGGATCGTCAATCAGGGTGAGTGCGGCGCCCGAGGCGAAAGCGGCAGCTAGCCACACCTTGCGCTTTGAGCCGTTCGAGAGCATGTACAGCTTTTTGGAAAGATGAGGGGTGAGATCCAAAGCCTCCTGCAAGCTCGTCAACATCGCTGCGTTGAAATGAGGATATTGGGGGCGAAGCGTGTCGAAGTATTCCAAAGGACTCATCGCATCAAAAATCTCGGAGCGTGGCTCGGCCCAAAACACCTGTGAGCTGTAGGCCTGCGCCCGGTCGTGCAAGCACGTCCCATTGATGCACAGCTCCCCCGCTTGTGCGCTTAGAGCGCCAGACAATAGCCGCAGCAAGGTGGATTTGCCACTGCCCTCGTCGCCATAAATCCAAGTGAGGCCCACAGGAAAATGCATCGACCAGTCCGCGAATATCGATTGGCCGCCGTAGTCAAAACTTAGATTGGAGATGAGTAGCCCTTGGCTGGCAGGGGTCATGAGCATGCTATGAAGTACCGATGAAGTCTCGACCTATTCGATTGACCGCACCGATCATGGCTTGGTCGTTAGTTGCGCCGATCAGCCATCGACGGAGAGATTGCCGTGAATGAGTTCCATGGCCTGTGACCAAGCCTTAAGAGTCGCGCCGCCTGGAAAACCGCTCACCGTCGGGCCTTCAAATCGGAAGGTACTTTGGCCGCCACCAAGCTGCGTATGGAGGCCAGCGGTGACCGGTACGCCCCAGGTATCAGAAAGCTTTTGCATGAGCGCGCCGCCGCTCCCTCCGCCCACATCACAACCAAGCATTTGAACGGATCCGAACTGGACAAATATTCCCTTGATCCTGGTCAGCGTACCTTGGATTTGACCAAAGTTACTTGTGGAAATGCCCGCCAAATGAGGGGCGCCATTAATCTGCCCACCGGTCACGTTTTGCAGGCCACGATTGCCATGACCATGAAAACGGAGCAGCATCACCTTGCCCGCACGAGCTTTCCTATTGATCTCGTTCATAACCACTTCGACGCCATTCGACATACCGAAAACGACGATGGGGTCGAATCCCGCTTTTCGCAAATCATTCGCCTCAAGGGCCACCAAGGAAGGGTCCGTTCCGTCAACGACATCAATCGTCTGAAAGCCGCTGGCTGCAGTGAACGCGCCCCAAGTATTTTTTCCAATCATCCCATCTGCGACAAGAGAGCGGGCTTTTTGGAAGGCCTTCACGGCTAGAGCCGTCTTTGAGCCGAAAATGCCATCGCTAACGATCAAAGACTGTGGTCTATGGCGACGCAGCAAAATTTGAGAGGTGGTCACCGATGGCAGAGCATCACCTTGGAAAAGCAAAGACATGTCGATCTCCTTTTACACCATGGAAGTATTACATTAATAGATGGCGAAGCATCCAAACCTCACCTAGAACAAGGTAAAAGTTCCCCCCACTCCGAATGAAGTTTGCACCGCCCAA
Organism: Betaproteobacteria bacterium; assembly: GCA_031361565.1. GTDB lineage: Bacteria > Pseudomonadota > Gammaproteobacteria > Burkholderiales > Burkholderiaceae_E > JAPOKJ01. Next base: position 7,228 of record JANLRI010000509.1, read on the forward strand.
TTGAATACGTTGTCCCGTAAACCAAAGGTCCCCGCAACCCCGCTATTAACTGAAATATTCAACTTGTCGGGAATAACATCCAAGCTCAGATTGATAGGAAAAACGCCTGCACCCAAAGAAACCTGCGTGCCATCGGCCTGCCCGCCCACGGTGGCAAAGGGCGACCATAGGTGAAAAAGACCGGCCTTGCCCAGCGGGTCGACCCAGGTAAAGTTTGAGAACCATGAGAAGGTCCATGCCGAGCCATCGCTAGCCCTCAAAAACAAGGGCGAGCCGATCTGCACTCCCAAAGCGAGTTCCAGGCGACCATCATCCTCGCCACGCTTGAACAGACTTTGAAGCCCGAGAGAAAAAGACGCCTGCGGACTCTTGCCAAGGTTAACGAAGGACACCTGCCCACCAGGATTCAGTTGGAAGGAATCCAATTTCAGCTTCGGACCTGGGGGCGGGCTAAGCGCCGAGCCTTGAATAGCCTGGGGCGCGCGGGGTACTCGAAAGTCACTCAAAGCAGCTTGGCGGGGATTGAGGCCCGGCAGCCGAACCAAAGCCCCTCCGTCCCCTCCCTTGGTCCCCACCATATTGATCGTGGTCGCCACTAGTGGATACAGGATTGAGCGAGTCCTCGGCCCGACAATGCCATCAGGTTTAAGCTGGTTCCGTTTTTGGAAGGCGATCACGGCCGCTTGCGTGTTCGAACCAAACTTCCCATCGGACAACAGTGCCAGTCCAGGTGTGCGAATCTTCAATGCGTCCTGAATGGCCTGCACATCCGGCCCAACCTGTCCTCGCAGAATTGTCCGCAGCATGGCTTGCTCCTTCACTCGGTCGGAAGATAATCATACACCTTAGCCGAGACTTTTTGAGTGTTTCTCACGCCAGCGAGTTACTCCAGGTGGTGTGGAAAGTAGTCGACCGATTTGATTGCGCGGACACTCGCTATTTTTTACCCAAGCCCAGACGCTGCGCCGCATCGGTGTAGACCTTCACGCGGTCGGCCATAAAGCCATCCATTTGCTCGACCCCAATGTTGATGAGTTCGAAGCCGCTGCGCGCTGCGAATGCTTTCATCTCAGGATCGTTATTGAGTGCAGCCCAGAGATCGGAAACCCGTTTTCTAGCGTCCAAAGGTGTGGACTTGGGCATACCGATGCCGCGATAGGCACCGTCCACCCAGTCGACACCAAGCTCTTTG
>JANLRI010000575.1:0-3327 GCA_031361565.1 Betaproteobacteria bacterium
CAGCATCGTGACCCGCTCATCTTCGGCGAAAATGTTCTCCGTGCCGTTTCCATGGTGCACGTCAAAGTCGATGATCATGACTCGCTTCAAACCGTAGGCTTCGAGCGCATGGTAGGCAGCCACCGCCACATTGTTGAAAAAGCAAAAACCCATGGCGCGGCCACGCTCGGCATGATGACCGGGCGGGCGAACTGCACAGAACGCCCTTTGGTGACGTCCGGCCATTACTTCGTTCACGGCCAACACCCCGGCCCCAGCGGCCAAGCGAATCACCTCCAAGGTCTGGGAGTTCATTACCGTATCCGGGTCAAGCGCCGCATAGCCTTGTTCGGGGGCTGCGGCTTCGATTTGCTCCAGGAGAAATTCAGTATGAGCGCGTAGTAGTTGCTCGTCGCTCGCTGGTGTCGCTTGCAGTTGAGTCAATTGCTCAAACCAGGGCGCTTTCCGCATCGCGCTATTGATCGAGACCAGACGAGCGGGTTGCTCAGGATGGCCGGGACCCATTTCGTGGACTTGGAATTTAGGGTGAGTGATCAGTAACATAAGTGAACTTTATCAGAGCAAAAATGGAGGCCTACGACCTATAATGAATTCGCGTCGGAAGCCGTGAAAAACAGTTGTGGAGACCAGGATATGCCCATCACCGCCATGCAAATCACACCACAGGAAGGTTCTTGCGGCGCCTTCGTCACAGGCATCGATCTCGCGCAGGATCTTTCCAGCGAGAGTCTGGCGCAGATTCGCAAGTTCTGGCTAGATTATCAGGTGCTCGGCTTCCCGGATCAAGATTTAAGCATCCCGGATCTGGAGCGCTTCGCCCTGGCGATTGGACCGAGCGGCGACGACCCGTATATTAAGGCGATTCCTGGCCACGCCCATGTGGTCCAGGTGAAACGTGCCGCGGATGAAAAAACACCGATCTTTGCCGAGACATGGCATACCGACTGGAGCTTTTTGAAGCAACCGCCGGCAGGCACGGCCCTCTATGGGAATATCATTCCTCCGACGGGTGGCGATACCCTCTTCTCGAACCAGTACGCGGCCTGGGATGCCTTATCTGCCGATCTTCGCAACGACTTGAAGAATCGTCAAGGTATTCATTCGGCTCGGAACGGCTACTCCCGCCAAGGCCTGTACGGTGAGAAGGACAATGGCAGATCCATGGCCATCATTTTCGATGACCACGCCATGAAGACCCAAGTTCACCCCATCGCAAGAGTGCATCCCGAAACCGGCCGCACCGCCCTCTTTGTTAGCCCGGGCTACACCATCGGCATTGACGGTATGCCAGAGGATGAGTCGCGCGATATTTTGACGAAACTCTTTGCTCACCAGATTGCGCCTGAATTTATTTACCGGCACAAGTGGTCAGCCGGTATGTTGACGCTCTGGGACAATCGCTGTTTGATTCACGCCGCAACCGGCGGCTATGAAGGCCACGCGCGCTTATTACATCGCATTACCATTGGAGAGCGTCTTGGCGCGCAATAATATATTTACACGGGCGTTTACCCAAGCCTTCACCCAAGCCTTCACCCAAGCATTGGCCATCACTTCGGCTCTAATTTTCGGCCTCACCCTGAGTTCCACGACCAGCGCTCAAACCCAAGCCTGGCCCAATCGCCAGATTCGCTTCATCGTGCCTTTCTCGCCAGGCGGGGCCAACGATCTGATGGCACGCACCGCTGCCCTCGGAGCTTCGAAAATCCTGGGTCAGCCTATCGTGATTGAAAACAAGCCAGGCGCGGGAGGCACGATTGGCGCGGACGCGGCCGCCAAAAGCAGCGCGGACGGCTATACGTTTTTAATTAGCGCTGCCGGGGTGATTTCTAACTCCATGATTAAGCGCAATATGCCCTACCAGGACGGCGATCTTGTGCCCGTAGCGATGATCGGCTTGGCACCTTCCGTGATTTTGGTGGCACCCAATTCTCCCTACAAAAGCATCAAAGACTTGGTCGAGGCCTCGCGCACCACAGGCGGCTTGCATTTTGCAACCGCGGGTACGGGCAGCACGCCGCATTTTGTCGCCGAACTCCTCAATACACGCTACGGAGCAAAGCTTGATCCGGTGCCTTACAAGAGTGGTTCTGAATCTACCACCGCCTTGATCGGCGGACAGATTGCCGCCACTTCAGAGGCCAGTATTGTTTCTCTGGGCTATTTGAAAAGCGGTAAATTGCGCGGCCTCGCCACAACTTGGATCAAACGTATTGACGCCTATCCCGACTTACCGACCGCAGCCGAGCAAGGCTTCCCCGAAATCAGAATCGCACACTGGGCGGGCTTACACGCTCCCAAGGGCACAGCTCTGGAGATTCTCGACAAAATGAGCGCAGCCATTGACGCCGCGATGAGATCCGCATCCGTCGTAGATCGTTTGACCCCTCTGGGCATTCAGCCGGTTGGCGGCACGCGCGCAGATTTTGAGCGTTTCGTCGCAGAGGAACGAGCCAGGCTAGGTGCGACCGTGCGCGCGGCCGGCATGAAAGAAGACTAAAATTTGGCCTAATGACGAGGTCGCATCCCATAGAAGGTTTACGCAATGAGCAGCACCATGACCTCAGAACAAATTCAAACCCAGGCAAGGCTTGAAGCCTACGATATCCCGCTCGATCAGATTAATGTCAGTAAGCCGAGGTTCTTCCAGTCCGATACGATCTGGCCCTACTTTGAGCGCTTGCGTCGTGAAGACCCGGTACATTTTTGCAAAGCAAGCGTCAACGGCCCGTTCTGGTCGGTGACCAAGTTCAAAGACATCATGCAGGTGGAAGGGAGCCACAATATCTTCTCGTCTGCGGCCGGCATCGGCATCAGTGATCCGCCACCTTTTTTGGTTTCGGGAGGTTTTATCTCGATGGACCCACCCAAACACGACGAACAACGTAAAACAGTCAGCCCCATCGTGGCGCCCGGCAATCTGGTGAACTTTGAAAAGCTGATTAGGGCCCGGGTGTGCAAAACACTGGACGAACTGCCCATCGACGAAGAGTTCAATTGGGTCGATAAAGTTTCGATCTCACTCACCACGCAAATGCTGGCAACGCTCTTCGACTTTCCTTGGGAGGACCGCCATCTCCTGACCTTTTGGTCCGATGCGGCTACCTCCGAAGTGAAAGGCGGGGGTGTCATTACGTCGGAGGCGATGCGTGCAAAGGCTCTGAGCGAATGCTTGGAGTACTTTACGCGACTGTGGAACCAACGCGTCAATGTCGACCCGGGTAGCGATCTCATCTCGATGCTGGCTCATTCACCTGCGACCCGAAACATGACCCCCGAAGAATTGTTGGGTAATCTTATCTTGCTCATCGTCGGCGGCAATGACAC
>JANLRI010000656.1:0-7188 GCA_031361565.1 Betaproteobacteria bacterium
AAAAAACCGCTTTCGCCTACTCGGACGAAATTGGCTGGGGACCGTTAATTGAAGCTGCCAAGGCTACACGAAGCATTGCTCGCCAGGGCGCGGGCAAGATCAAGGTGGCTAATACGGTCAGCCCGGTCAATGCGGCGCATATCTCTAGGCTCTATGCGGCCTACGATCCGATAGGCTCTCTGAAGGCTGAAGACAAAGTCGCGCTGCTAGAGAGGGTGGAAAAAATCGCGAGCGCAAAAGATCCTCGTATTGTTCAAGTCATGGCCGGTTTGGCGGCCGAATTTGACGTCGTCTTGGTGGCGCGCTCAGATGGCGTGATGGCGGCGGATATTCGCCCCTTGGTGCGTTTGTCGGTGACCGTGATCGCTGAGCAAAATGGTCGCCGAGAGCAGGGCCATAGCGGCGGCGGCGGTCGCTTTAATTTCGCCTACTTCGATGATGAGTTGGTTGAGCGTTATTGTGCTGAGGCAGTCCATCAGGCGCTCACGAATTTGGATTCCCGTGCTGCCCCGGCGGGCACCATGGCCGTAGTACTAGGCCCAGGCTGGCCCGGTGTGCTCTTGCACGAGGCGGTGGGTCATGGTTTGGAAGGTGACTTCAATCGTAAGGGCTCATCGGTATTTGCCGGGCGTATTGGCGAACGTGTTGCCGCCAAAGGCGTGACCGTGATTGATGATGGCACTTTGGCGGATCGCCGTGGTTCACTCAACGTGGATGATGAGGGCAACCCAACTCAGCGTAATGTGTTGATCGAAGATGGTATTTTGAAGGGCTATATTCAAGACACCCTCAACGCGCGCCTAATGAAGACCCCGGTCACAGGGAACGGGCGGCGCGAATCCTTCGCGCATCTACCGATGCCTCGCATGACCAATACCTTCATGACCAGCGGCAAGCAAGATCCGGCAGAGATAATCGCCTCGCTCGACAAGGGTTTGTATGCGGTGAATTTTGGCGGTGGTCAGGTCGACATTACCAATGGCAAGTTTGTTTTTTCGGCTTCGGAGGCGTACTGGGTGGAAAACGGCAAGATTCAGTATCCTGTCAAAGGCGCCACCATTATCGGTAACGGTCCTGACGCCTTAACCCGAGTGACCATGATAGGCAACGATATGAGCCTGGACCCCGGTATTGGTGTGTGCGGTAAAGACGGTCAAAGCGTGCCGGTTGGCGTCGGGCAGCCCACCTTGAGAATTGAAGGGTTAACGATTGGTGGCACTGCCGCGTAACGAGTCCGTTGAGGAAAACGGGCGGCGTAGGCGCTGGCCCTGGATTCTTCTAACGATTCTGGTCATGCTGGCTGCCGTGGGTGGCTGGGCGATCAAACAGCTGCCGACCTGGGCGCGCGATAAAGCGAGTGCGGAGCTTTCCCGAGTGTTGGAGCGACCGGTCACCATCACCCAGCTTGAGTTGGGTTTGTTCCCTCCGCGCGCTCAAATTGATGGTTTCAAAGTCTTTGAGAAGCAAGGCTCCCGGCCGAGCTTTTCGTTCGACTCTTTAACGACCGAAATCGATTGGGCTTCGCTTTCGAAAAAGTATCCCATCATCAAGAGCTTGAAGATCAGCAAGCCCGAGCTGGCCTTAACGCGCTATGCCGATGGTCAGACCAGTGTCGACGATTTAATCAAAAAATTCAATGATCGCCCCCGAAGCGATAAGGTGGCCCAGTTTTCGATTGCGAATATTGAGCTGGAACAAGGGGCGGTGCAGCTTCAAGACGATACCGTCAAGTCTCAGCATGGGATTAGCGAACTCAATATGAAGCTGCCTTTTCTATCAAGCTTGGTCGTGGATCAGGAGGTTTGGGTAAAGCCCGCCCTGAAGTTTAAGTTGGACCAGAAACTGATTGAGGCGCAAGCCGAAAGTCTGCCCTTCGACGGTACCCACCGCTCTCGCCTGAAGGTCCATATCGAGTCCTTCGAGCTGGCACCTTGGCTAGCCTATTGGCCGAAGACCGCCGTCGTTGCACCCCTGAAAGCGCGCCTGCAATCAGCCCTTAGTATTGATTTCGCCCAGACTGGTAAAACTCAGTTGTTAATCGCCGGGTCCCTGAGGTTTGCGGACGTAGCGCTCACACAGGCTTTAACAACGGTCGTGTTTGATCGTATGGACATTCAGGCGGAAGAGATGCAGATGGATGCCTTCGAGTTGCGGCCGCTTGAGCGCCAATTCAAGGCCAGCGGCGTTGCATTGACTCGGCCGATTGTGAACTTGGTGCGCCATTCAGCGAGCGCGATGCAAGTCATGATACCCACGGCGACCGCCAAGGAAGCGCCGGTGCAGTTTGACTGGAAGCTTGGTGAAGTTAAGGTGAATGAAGGCCAGATTGGCTATCAAGATCCAGCCTTCCTTCCTAAGGCCCTGAGCGTAAAGCTCAAAGGGGTGAACGGTGTGATCAAGGGCTTGAGCACGGACCCGACCAACTTCACTGAAGTAAAGGCCAGCGCGCAAACAGATCGCGGCGAAGTGGTGAAAGTGGATGCCCAGTTCAGTAAAGTCGGCGGGCGTAGCAAGCTGGTTTGGGATGTAGATAAGGCTTCGCTGAGCGATTGGTGGTGGTTGGTGGAGCCCTACTTGGTGAGTGCTCCCCAAGGGGGGCACATTCGAGCAAGCGGACAAGTTGGCTTTGGCGCAAATCGACCCGCTTCCTTGGAGCAAGTGCAAGCCACTATCGGGGAATTCAAGCTCAAGAGCAAGAGCGGGTTGGAGTGGCTGAAGTTTTCCTCCTTGAGGCTTTTTGATCTGCGGCTCGATTTGGAAACACGAGCCTTGGGGTTAAAGCGCCTAGAGGCACAGAAATTGCAGTTTATCGCCAAGCGCGATGCTCAAAACGACTTGAGCTTTCAAGAGCTGATACCAAAGTCTGCTCCTAAGCCTGCTTCTAAGTCTGCTTCCAAGGCAGCGACCGTCTCAGAGTTTATGGCTAGGCCAACGCCCTGGAACATCCGGCTGGACGAGCTCAAACTAGAGCACTCCTTGTTTGCGCTAAGCGATGATTTGAAGGGCCGCGATACTGATTTGAAGTTCGAAGATTTAAGGCTTCTGGCTAAGAACCTTCATTTGAATACGGGTGAGAGTTTTGTCTCGAACCCCGCTACTGCTCGCGCCGTCGATTCAAAATCCGCGACGAGCAGTATCGAGCTTGCAGCGAGCTTGAACCAAAAAGGCCGCATCAACTTGCGCGGCCCGCTACAGCTCCAACCAGTCAAAGCGACCTTCGATCTCGATTTGAAGGACATCAATGTCTTGCCGTTTCAGGCCTACTTTACCTCGTTTCTCGATGCGCTCATTACTCAGGGCGAGGTCGGCGCCCGCGGCAAACTGGCCATCGATTTGGCCCATGAAAACCCGCTGCAGTATCGTGGGTCCATCGAGGTTCAACAGTTCGCCTCGGTGACGAAGGCGGGCAATGAGGATTTGCTCAAATGGAAGAGTTTGCATCTTTCGAACACTGAAATGAATGCCAAACCCTTAAAGATTGACTTGGGCGATATTGAGCTAGATGAATTTTATAGCCGCTTGATTATTTCGCCGACCGGCCGCTTTAATTTACAGGATCTGGGTGCTGGAAAAGCGGAGTCGGCTTCAGAGTCGGCCCCAGTATCTGCTTCGCAAGCCCCTGTGCTATCGGCGGGACCGCCCTTGGATCCACCCCCGGTCCGAATCGGCAAGATCACCCTTAGCAAGGGCAACATCGACTTCAGCGACTTCTTTGTGAAGCCGAACTACTCGGCTAACCTGACCAATATGGCAGGCTCCATCAGCGAGCTGACACCGGAAAAAGCCGGACAAATCTCGTTGGCAGGGCGTATCGATGGCACCGGAACTCTTAAGATCGAAGGCGCAATCAATCCCCTGATGCGCAATTTGTTTCTCGATCTCAGGGCCGACGCGAGCGATATTGATTTGCCTCGCCTCACACCTTATTCCGGAAAATATATTGGCTACGGTATTGAGAAAGGCAAGCTCTCCGCAAAGGTTGCCTATAAGCTTGAGAATCGCCAACTCAAAGCTGAGAATCGAGTCATTCTCGATCAACTCACTTTTGGCGATAAAGTGGATAGCCCCACCGCCTTAAAGCTGCCGATTTTGTTTGCCGTGGCCCTGTTGAAAGATCGCCATGGCGTCATCGACATTGAGATGCCGATCGGGGGCTCTTTGGACGACCCCAAGTTTTCGGTGAGTGGCCTGGTGCTGCGCATGATTGGCAACTTAATCGTGAAGGTCATCACTTCACCGTTCACGGTGTTGGCGAGTTTGGGCGGTGGCAAACATCAAGAGTTGAGCAAGGTCGAGTTTGAAAGCGGCAACGCGGCGCTCAGCAAAGTCGCCCAGGAAAAACTAGAGTCGGTTGCGAAAGCGCTGACGGATCGCCCCGCTCTTAAGCTCGATTTGGCCGGTCGAGCCAGCCTTGCAGAGGATGCGCCGACACTCAAGAAAAGAGCCTTTGATCGTTTGCTGAAAGCGCAAAAATTGCGTGAAACGCTCAAAGGCAATGTGGGGGCTGAAGCCATCGACGCTGTTGAAATTTCGGCGGCCGAATATCCGAAGTATTTAGCACAGGCGTTTCAAGCATCCAGCCTGCCGAAGCCCAAGAATTTCATTGGCATGCAAAAGTCCGTCCCTGCACCAGAGATGGAGAAGGCCCTGAGCGAGGCTGTTCAAGTGAGTGACGCCGACGTGCTCAATTTGGCGAATCGGCGTGCTCAAGCGCTGAAGGATTGGTTGGCAGAAACGGGCAAGATCGCGACTGATCGACTCTACATTATTGCGCCGAAGATGGAGGGTACTCCTCGCGTGGAATTGAGTCTTAAATGAAATCTTAACGCTCCGTGCAGAGTCTCTTAAGTTGTTTACACAAATCCCGATTTGTGGAGCACCATCAGCTCTATGCAGGCGAATTCGAATCTAGGCAAGACCGGGCTGATCCTCATGGGAGGCGGGGCGCGTGCGGCCTACCAAGTGGGCGTTCTCGATTCCGTCCGGGCAATTCTTGTCGCCGAGGGGTGGCCGGTTACCAGGAATCCTTTTCCGATCATTTGCGGTACCTCGGCGGGGGCGCTCAACGCGGTTGCATTGGCGGCTTCGAGCAATAATTTCGACGAAGCGATGAATGGCGTTTTGAATGTTTGGTCTAACTTCCGAGCTTCCCAGGTGTACCGAACCGATGCCTTAGGTTCTTTCTCCAACGCCGCCCATTGGCTTGCTACGCTTGGTTTAGGTTGGGTCATCAAGTCGAGACCGCGCTCGCTTTTTAATAACAGTCCCCTGGCCGACTTACTGAAGGATTTCATTGACTTTGCCAAGCTTCAGCGCGCCTTCGATGAGGGGCATATGCATGCGCTCGCGGTGACCGCCTCAAGCTACACCTCGGGGCAACACGTCACCTATTACCAGTCGGCCGCCCCCATCGAACCCTGGTATCGCACTCAAAGACTCGCGGTTCCCACCGAAATCAATCTCGATCATTTGATGGCCTCAAGCGCGATCCCTTTTGTGTTCCCGGCGGTTAGCTTACGACTTGATCAAGGTCACGAATTTTTTGGAGACGGTTCGATTCGTCAGACGGCCCCCATCAGTCCAGCGATCCATTTGGGCGCAGACCGGGTGATGGTCATCGGCGTAGGCCAACTGCAGTTAGGACGCGAACGCACCAGCCACTCTGCGTCGCAATATGCCTACCCTAGCCTTGCCCAGATCGGCGGGCATACGATGTCCAGTATTTTTCTGGATGCACTCGCCAATGATATTGAACGTCTATCTCGAGTGAACCAAACTTTGACCCTGATCCCTGAGCAGACAAGATTGGAAAGCAAGTTGCGACCGGTCAAGGTTTTGGTGATCTCGCCAAGTCAGAGGCTTGACCAAATGGCGGCCTACCATGTCACCAGCTTGCCGCGTACCGTGCGCACCATGATGTCAATGCTCGGTGCAACAGAACAACGCGGTTTAGGTCTCTTGTCGTATTTATTGTTTGAAAGTGGCTACACACGTGAATTAATCGAGCTCGGCCGCAAAGATACCTTGGCGCTACGCGAACGAGTGATCGAATTTTTTGGGGCATCTTCGACCTAATGCGGCTCGATTTCAAACGCTGATCGTGTGTCGGCCTGAATTCGACCGCGAAGCCTCACCCGCATTTCAGGGGAAATTTGCCAAGCCATGGTTATTGATGCTAATCTCACCCTGGGCGTCTGGTTTTGTAGCTTTGGCGCTTATTCAAATTGTTCGAAACGGTTACGAGAAATCTCCCGCTTAAGTCGATCCAGTGAAAACTATCCCGTCGTTCTTCTTTTTTGCTTGCTTTTTTGGCTATCCGGCTTTCGGCGGGATGAGTCCTAGAGACGCTTGAAGAACAAAAAGCGACCCAAAGACGAAACCGCCGGAACCCCCGGCGGTTTTTTTTTGCCGCGCGAGTTCATCCAATTTTTAAACCTCAACCGAAACCAAGATTCAACAACATATAAAGGGATGTCCGACCATGACCACCACCACAGATGACGTACGCATTCGCGGCATTAAGGAGCTTTCTCCGCCAGCCCACTTCATGCGTGAATTTCCGGCGACCGAGGTCGTCACGGGATTGGTCTACGAAACTCGGCAGGCGATTCACCGCGTCATACATAAGATGGATGACCGTTTGTTGGTCGTGGTGGGTCCATGCTCGATTCACGATACCAAGGCCGCGCTGGCCTACGCAAAACGGCTCCTGAGCGAGCGTCAAAAACACGCCTCCGAATTGGAGATCGTGATGCGTGTTTATTTCGAGAAGCCGCGCACCACGGTAGGCTGGAAGGGGCTTATCAACGACCCGCATCTGAACAATAGTTTCGACATCAATCAGGGCTTGCGCATCGCCCGCGAATTGTTGGTTGAACTCAATTCGATGGGTGTTCCGGCCGGTACGGAATTTTTAGACATGATCACTCCGCAGTATGTTGCAGACCTTATTTCCTGGGGGGCGATTGGCGCACGTACTACTGAGTCGCAAGTGCATCGCGAGCTCGCCTCGGGCTTGAGCTGTCCGGTCGGTTTTAAAAATGGTACCGACGGCAACCTGAAGATTGCTCTGGACGCCATCAAAGCGGCCAGCCAGCCGCATCATTTTTTATCGGTCACTAAGGGCGGTTATTCAGCCATTGTGTCCACCAACGGCAATGAAGATTGTCACGCAAAATAACGTGACAA
>JANLRI010000002.1:0-8734 GCA_031361565.1 Betaproteobacteria bacterium
GATGTGATGTTGCATGCGCTGCCGCTTTATCACTGCGCCCAGCTCGATGTTTTTCTAGGGCCTGGTATTTACGCGGGCGCCACCAACCATATTACGGCGACGCCCACTCCTGAGAATCTCTTGCCTTTGTTGGCCAGTAAATGCATCACCTCGTTCTTTGCGCCGCCTACCGTGTGGATCGCATTGCTGCGCTCGCCCCTGTTTGATCAAACGGATCTGAGCAAGCTTCGCAAAGGCTACTACGGTGCCTCCATCATGCCGGTTGAAGTTCTGCGCGAACTGGCACGACGTCTGCCCGATGTGCAGTTTTGGAACCTCTACGGTCAGACCGAAATTGCGCCGCTGGCCACCATGCTCGGGCCAGAGGACCAACTGCGCAAGCCTGGCTCTTGCGGACGTGCCGTGATCAATGTCGAAACTCGGGTAGTTGATGATCAGATGCGTGATGTACCGCCGGGCGACATCGGTGAAGTGGTGCATCGCTCGCCGCAACTGATGCAGGGCTATTTTCAAGACGACGAACGCACCAAGGCCGCGTTCGAAGGCGGGTGGTTCCATTCTGGTGATCTGGCAATGATCGATGATGAAGGCTTCATCACGATTGTGGATCGCAAAAAGGACATGATCAAGACGGGAGGTGAGAACGTGGCCAGCCGCGAGGTGGAAGAGGCGGTCTACAAACTGCCCAAGGTATCAGAGGTTGCGGTGATTGGCCTGCCTCATCCGCGCTGGGTTGAGGCCGTCGTTGCCGTGATTGTGGTGAAAGCGGGGCTAGCGCTCACTGAGCAAGAAGTGTTAGTGCATTGCCAATCGCAACTGGCCGGATTTAAGAATCCGAAGCGCGTTGTCTTTTGTGAGGCCTTGCCGAAAAACCCTAGCGGGAAATTACTGAAACGTGATTTGCGGCAACAATACGCGACGCTTTTTGACTGAGTTCGCCTGATCAGTTCGTCGAACACCTAGGCGGCGCTTACATCGATATTATCGTCAGTTATATACTTCACTCAAGAATAACTAAAGTCACGGAGGGCATATGTCGTTTTCATCTTTTTGCTGGGGTTTATTAGTTGGTTTTCTGCTGGAATGGATCTGTGACTGGATTTTCTGGCGTAAGGCGAGGCCTGGTGATGTGTCAAACACCGCCTCGAATACTGGGTATTCTGCGTCTGGTTCACTCGGAGGTATTGACGGTGGCGGCATGCGCGCGGAAACAAGCGGCGCAGCCTCGGGCCTGGCGGGTATGGGCGCCTCGGCGGTCGTCGGCGCTGGCCTTGGCAGTTCAGCACTGCCTCCCGGCATCGCCGCATTTCGACAGGACGATCTCGAGGCCATCGAAGGAATCGGGCCAAAGATCGCGGAACTGATGCGTGCGGCGGGCATCACCACCTTTGCTCAATTGGCGGCAGCACCCGTGGCCCAATTGGTAAGCATCCTGGATGCCGGTGGCCCACGCTTCAAGCTGGCCAACCCTGGGACCTGGGGTGAACAGGCTGGCTTGGCGGCCAAGAACGATTGGGTCGGCTTTGACAAAATTAAAAAAGAGCTGATCGCCGGTGTTCGTTCGAGCGATGTTTGATCGCCACATAGGGAGCGAACATGGAAATGATTAGAGGGCGCAGCCTTTCTGAGGTGCGCAAATACGATTTATGGAAGTTATTGATCGCAGCTCTGCTGTTCGTCAATGCTTTGTTTATTTGCGGCAAACCTGCTCCACAGGGAGAGGCCGCTAAGGCTGAAGCGCCAAGAGCCGTAGCGGCCGAGTCATCTGTGGTGCTTGCCACGCCTGCGCTCATCGCACCCTCAATGACCTCCTCATTGGCCGCAGGTTTTGCATGGGTGGGCGACAAGCTGGTTCTCACCGGGAGAGTCAAGGACCAGGCTGCGCGTCAGGCGATGGTCGACGAGGCCGTGAGGGTCATGGGGAGCGCCGAAAAAGTACTTGATCAACTTAAGATTGATGCGACCGCACCCGTGCTCAGTTGGCAAGCTAAATTGGCCGAGGTGATGGGCTGGGGCAAAGCCAAAGGTGATGGCGGTATCAAGATCGACGATAAGTCGGTAGTTTTGACGGGCAAGGTGGCGAGTGAGGCCGAGAAAAAGGCACGCGGTGATACGGCAGCAGCGTTTTTCGGCGCGGACTACAAAATCGACAATCAATTGATGGTCGAAGCTCCAATGCCTGTTGCCCTTCCTAAGCCTCCCAATGCGAAGCTTTACTTCGCTAACAATAAGACTGATGTTCCTGCCGATATCAGTAAGACCTTGAGCGAAGTCATAACCTGGGCTAAGGCCGCACCTTCAAACAAGCTTGCCATTTCGGGATATCACAGCGCCTCTGGCAGCCTTGAACGCAACCATGAGCTCGCCAAAGGCCGAGCCAACGAGGTGGCTTCGGTTCTCAAGCACGCGGGTGTGGCGGACGCGCAGATTGAGCTGCGCAAACCCATTGAAGAGTTGGGTGGTGCAGACCCGGCGCAAGCGCGGCGGGTTGAAGTGGGAGCCGCTCAGTAACGGTTTGAAGGACGAGCCTTAGAGCGGAGCTGCTACTGAATCGGCGCCGCTCAGCTTACCTAGCGGCGGGCTTTTGAAGGCGATCTTTCAAAGCCAAAAGTGGCATCCCCATGCTCGATCTCGACCATCGGGAAGTCTTGCTCGCCGAGTCGCAACTGCATGGGCTCCAGGTTGTCCTCAATGCGTAAGCCCGAACCATCCAAATCGTGAATCACACCAGGGCCAAGTTCGCTGGTGATCCAGACCCGACCCGCTTTGTCGATCGCTGTAGCCCGCACAGTTTGCACTTGAAAACCAGTGTGGGAGACCAGTTCAATCATGTCGCTCGGAAGGGCGGCTCGGTTCAATACTCGGTAAATCAAGGGCGCAACATCAAGCTCTGCGAAGGCTCTTTGCGGGCCGTTTTGCCAGTACCAGCAACCGCGCTCGTCGCAAGCATAGTTGCGCCCAATAAAGTCGAGAATGCCCGGTGAGGTGATCGAGCTCCCTTTGCCGTGTGTGGCCTCATCAAAACCGGGAATGTTGCGATCAATCAAATACCATTGGCCACGTCCGTCCAGGCGTAACCATCCGTAGATGTCCGGTACGCTCGGCCACTTGGTCATGGCCTTCGTGACGGCATCATCCAAAGCGATGTTGCCTGGGGGTGAAGCTGGAAGCCATCGTCATGGTGTAGCACCTGTCAAGAAGAAATTCAAGGCTGTATTCGGTAACCATCCAAGGTGGCCTGGAAAGGTGCCCTGCAAAAACCCCACATGGCCGCCGTGTTTTGGGTAGTAGAGCTGAACCGAGCGACTTACCTGGCCCGGCCTCGCCAACGCTTGGACCGGCAAGAAGGGGTCGTTGAGAGGGTTCACGAGCAGTAAGGGTGTGCGTACGCTGGCAAGAAACGTCTTGCATGAGCTCTTCGTCCAATAGTCGTAACAATCGGCGAAACCATTTACTTTGGCGGTGACTTCGTCATCGAACTCAAAGAAATTCTTGGACGATAGGATTCGCTCGCGATTCATCAGCCCTGGATGCTGTTCAAGTTTCGTCAAGGCTTTTATTTTTAGGGTCTTCAAAAAGCTGTTCATGTAGACGAGGTTGAACCCTGTGGATAGTGCTTTCGCGCCTTCATGCAAATCCTGCGGCGGACAAAACGCCGCTGCGGCACGGATCCAATGATTTGCGCTCTCGCCTTGCTCACCCAGCCACTTGCTCAGTGCGTTACCGCCGAGCGACACCCCTATCGCATATCGGGCGAGGTCTGGAAAACGCTCCGTAAGGCGACGCAAAATGAAGTCGATATCGCGAGTTTCCCCAGAGTGATAGGTGCGTAAAACTCGGTTCTCCTCGCCACTACAACCTCTGAAATGGGGAACGACACCGAGCCAACCTTGCTCAATACAAGCTTGCATCGTGGCTTGTGCATAATGACTGCCTGAACTCCCTTCCAAGCCGTGAAAGAGCACGATCAGGCCTTTCGGATGTGGCAGTGTTGCAGTGGTGGAGGGGGTTTGTTGCCCAAGGGCAGCGGGTAGGGCCGCCGGGTCAAAGGTAAAGTCGAGATCGAGAAAGTCGTCATCGGGCGTAGTCCAACGCTCACGGTACAACTTGACCTTGGGGCGAGGCGCAAAAACTGCCGGATAGATGGTCTGAGCATGGCCTCCGGGGAGCCAGGCGGGGCTTACAAAGTGAGAGACGCGCTTAGAGTCTCTAAAACTTGAGTCCCTCAGGCCAGAGTCTCGTAGCTTGTGACCACCAATTTTAGTGTCCTTTAACAACCTCGCCTTCCTTCAAACGATAGTGTGTGCCGCAGTACGGGCAGGAGGCGCCATCGTCGTGAGTCACATCCAGGAACACCCTCGGGTGACTGCTCCAGGCGGGCATTTTGTTGTTCGGGCAGAAGGCGGGCAGATCCTTAGCTAAAAGTTCAATCGTGCCCCGATCAGGGCGGGTAGCTTGAGTTTGACTCATGTCTTGATTCCAGTGTTTCGCGATTCGTCTTCCCGTAATTGGACCACATTTCCCGGTCGCGGGTGGCGTAAGGCCGGGTAGAGACCGTTACAATCCGCGCATGAGTACAACAAACCCCAGCTCCGCCATGATCGCGACCAAGCCTCTATCTTCGTCCAAGCTTGAGCGACTCTTCTCGCAAATGGGTCTATTGGCCTTGATGCAGGCCCTAATGCTTTGTAATAACGTGACACTTATCGCCATCAATGGCCTCGCGGGTTTTATTTTGGCCGACAACAAGTTGATGGCCACCTTGCCCGTCACCGGTTATGTTTTGGGCGCTGCGCTGTGGTCGATGCCCGCTGCGGCAATCATGCGCACTAAGGGCCGTCGTTATGGATATACGCTTGGCTCAATTGCGGCCATCATCGGCTCGCTGATTGGGTGGTTCGCAATGCAAGAGAAAAGCCTGGCACTACTGTGC
The DNA here is from genome assembly GCA_031361565.1 of Betaproteobacteria bacterium. GTDB lineage: Bacteria > Pseudomonadota > Gammaproteobacteria > Burkholderiales > Burkholderiaceae_E > JAPOKJ01. The sequence continues at coordinate 4,934 of JANLRI010000002.1, forward strand.
TTTGCGACTTTTGTTTGCGGTATCTATAACGCCTTCGGCGCCAGCCTGCGCTTTGCTGCGGCCGACGTCGCCGATACCTACAAACCCAGTTTTAAGGCGAGAGCCATTTCACTGGTGTTGGCGGGGGGCATTATTGGTGGCATTGTCGGGCCTGAAGTTGCGAAATGGTCGCGTACCGCATTGAGCATGCCTTTTGCCGGTACCTATCTCACCTTAGTGGGCTTTGCGCTGACCTCCTTGGTGCTCGCTCAGTTTCTACGCCTGCCTGTGTTGGTGATTCCAGCAAGTGCCGCGCCCCCGAGGCCTTTGCGCGAAATCTTGAAACAGCCAACCTGCTGGGCCGCCATTGCCTGCATGGCCATGGCCTTTGGCGTGATGAATCTTTTGATGGTGGCGACACCGCTTGCGATGGAGGCCTGCAAACATCCTTTTGCGGCGGCAGCGTTTGTGTTGGAGTGGCACATCATTGGGATGTTCGGGCCGGGGCTGTTCACCGGCAACTTGATTCAACGCTTCGGTGTTTTGCCGATCATCTTGGTGGGCTGCGTGTTGAATGTCGCATGCATCGTGGTCGCGCTCAGCGGGGTTGAAGTTATGCAGTTTGCTGTTGCGCTTTTCTTGCTCGGTATTGGCTGGAACTTTATGTACACCGGTGGTACCACCTTGCTGACGACTTGCTACAAACCGCAGGAAAAAAATAAGGTACAGGGCTTTGCGGATAGTTGCGTATTTACCTTGATGGTGACCTCATCAGCCTCTTCGGGTGCCTTGCTCCATGCCAATGGCTGGGCGATTTTGAATTGGCTCAGCCTGCCGGTGGTGGCCTTGATTTTTGCCCTTATCCTTTGGCTTGCAACGAGAGCTGGGTGGCGCGTTGGCCGCGTGTTGAAGTCGGCCTAGTGTTTCCTTAACTATCCTCTCACGTTATGACCATTACCGATCTCTGCGCCCTTGAAATTCACTCCGGACTTCGCCAGAAAAAATTCTCTTGCGTGGAACTGATGCAAGCGACCCTTGCTCAGGTGGATCACCTCAATCCCGTTTTCAACGCAATCATCGCGCGTCGCGATACTCATGAATTGCTTGACGAAGCGCGCGCAAAAGATCAAGAGTTGGCACGTGGCATCGACCACGGTTTTTTGCATGGTCTTCCCCAGGCCATCAAAGACATTAGCCAGGTGAAGGGCATGGTCACCTCAATGGGCTCTCCTAATCTTAAAAATGTCATGGGTCTAAATGACTCCCTGATGGTGGCGCGAATGAGAGCGGCCGGTTGCATCATTATCGGGCGTACCAATACGCCGGAGTTCGGTCTCGGCTCGCATACCTATAATCCGGTGCATGGGCGCACTCTGAATGCTTACAACCTGGAACGAACCTCGGGGGGATCCAGTGGCGGTGCAGCGGTTGCGCTGGCTCATCATATGTTGGCGGTGGCCGATGGTAGTGACTTTATGGGATCGCTACGCAACCCGGCTGGTTGGAACAATATTTTTGGCCTGCGTCCCAGCCAGGGCCTGGTTCCCTTCGCGGTCGATGGAGATCAATTTGTCTCGCAACTGGCCGTCGAAGGCCCGATGGCCCGTAACGTTCGCGACTTGGCCGCGCTGCTTGCGGTGCAGGCAGGCTACGACGCGCGTGCTCCTTTGTCCTTGGCCGGGGATGGCGCGGAGTTTGCTTTGCCGCTCTCGCCCAGAACCAAGATTCGTATTGGCTGGCTCGGTGATCTGAACGGCTATCTTGCGACCGAGCCCGGTATCTTGGCGGCCTGCGAGGAAGGCTTATCGCGAATGCAAGCGGCAGGAGCGGTGGTCGAGGCTGTGAGCCTTGGCTTTGCCCCAGAAAAGGCTTGGGAGTGTTGGTTGGTATGGCGACGTTGGCTGGTCTCTAGTCGGGTCGCTCCGTTCTATAAAAATGCCGAAATGCGCAAACTCATGAAGCCTGAGGCGCAGTGGGAAGCCGAACAGGGCGAAAAGCTTACGGGCGAAGAAGTGTTTAACGCCAGTGCATTGCGCACCCAGCTTTTCCAGGCGATGCGTAAATTGCTTGGGCAATACGATGTGCTGGCCATGCCCTCGGCGCAAGTTTGGCCGTTCGATGCAAATTCCACATGGCCCAAGCACATCAACACCGGTAGCAAGGTGGTCGCGATGGATACCTATCATCGCTGGATGGAAGCGGTGATTTACCCCACGCTTGCGGGCCTACCCGCGATCTGCGTACCCACCGGGTTCTCGACTATGGCCCGTGCAGCGCAGGTACCCGAAGGTCTGCCGGTCGGAATGCAATTGATCGGGCAGCCGCGCGGGGATCGTGCGCTGCTCGATGTCGCTGCAGGCTATGAATGTTTGATCGCTGATTGGCTCGCTCGAAAACCTTTTCACGTGAAGGCTTGAAGAGTTCGGGTTTTGCCCTGACCCTGGCCCTGGTTCTAGGCTCGTTTGCGTTTGGCAGAGGCTCCCATAAGCAGGCCCATGCTTAAAAGAGCCGCGGTGGTCGGCGCTGGAACGGCGCTGAAGGCGAGGGAATAGGAGCCCGCGCTTGTTGCGGAATCCTCCACAAAAACCCCGGCATAAATGTTGCCGCTTGCGTCTGCTAACGCGGTCCCGCTTGGGTCGCTTGAATCAAAGACATTGAGAATTGAATCGGCATCATAGGTGAAGCCAAACAGGCTCGCACCGGACTGGGAAAACGTGTAGTCATAGCCGACGTTAGCCAGTAAACCTGAAAACTGTAGAAAATCTGAAAGATCGAATGATGGGCTCGATTCTGGGGTGAGATCGCCCAGAAAGGTAAAGGCACTGATCCCAGGGAGAATGAAGCAAGGAGTGTTTTCGTCCCCGCTCGCATCAAACGAACACGCGACACTTTCGAGAATGGATAGCGGAGCGGAGGATGCGCTCGCACAGAACGCGGCGATACTTGCCGCTACAAGCGTGTGTTTTATTGAGATTTTCATAAGGGGCTTCCTATGGCTGGCGATTGTACGAATGTGCCTACACTCTGATTTTTGCTGCAATAAGTGAGAAATCTGTGCGAAGTCACATTATTTGTACGCAGGGAAACCGCAAACGGATTCAGTTTGGAAAGAAATCTAGTCGTCGCGCTTGTGGCCCGACAGACACCACACTAGTTGCTCACAAAAGAATCGCTAAAGAACTGCTCAGGCGGCAGGCCCCTTAAGTCTTGCAATGCGCTGCGGGTGGCTTGCACCATTTGGGGGGCGCCACAGGCATAGACATCATGGTTATTCAGGTCCGCGAAACACTTTAGAACGGCCTCGTGAACCAGGCCGCGCCGCCCTGCCCATGCAGAGGCTTCGGCGGGATCGCTGATCACGGGTTCGAAGCTCAGGTCGGGTCGACGCTTACGCCACTTGGCGATGACGTCTGGGGCGTAAATGCCGGCCGGATGACGTGCGCCCCAAAAAAGCGTGATGTTGCGATGGCTGTCAATTTTGAGAAGAGAGTCAATGATCGATTTGATCGGCGCAAAGCCCGTACCGCCCGCGATGAAAAGTAAAGGCCGATCGCTTTCTTGTCGTAAGTAAAAGTCGCCCTGCGGCAATTCAACTTGCAGGGCGTCGCCCTTTTTCAAGCTGGGTACCGTTGTCGACGTAAAACCGGCTCCAGGCATGTGACGAATGTGAAGTTGCACATGGTCATTGTCATGGGGTGCATTGGCCATCGAGAAGGCACGGCGTTGCCCGTTCGCGAGAATCACCTGCAAATATTGCCCCGCAGCGAACTTGGCTCGCACACCATTGGCCAAACGTAAAGTCAGGATCGAAACATCACTCGC
>JANLRI010000020.1:0-3734 GCA_031361565.1 Betaproteobacteria bacterium
TGTCAATCAGACGCTAGGCGGTCGAACCCTGCGTCATGACATGGCCGCACAGAATGAACACGGGAATCGCGAGGATGAGTTCCTAATCTAAGCCGACCCACATGACCTCAATGAGGTAGTCGAGCTGGCCCTTGCCCCAGACGATTTGCACGAAAGCACAGATGGCTAAAAGAATTACCAGCAAAGGCTGCCGTAAAAGCAATAGCAGCACCACCATGCCAAACAACAAGAGCGCGGCGGTCATTCTTGGAACTCAGGGGGCAGAGGGCGCAGGCTTGGCCAGGCCGCAAAGCAGAAGTAACGTACCCCTGCCGATAAGAACCCGAGAGGAATAGCCAACTGAAAAGGCCAGACGGGTATATTGAAGGCCTGTGCTCGAAGTCCCGTCGACAGGGTGGACTGCACAAACACAAAACCGTAGTAGGCCACCGCCATCATGAATAAACCGGTGAGCAGGTCGGCTAGGCGATCCATCCCTGGTCCCCACTCCTCGGGAATCCAGCCAAAGCCTACCCGAGGCTGCAAATGACTCGCTGTTGCCGTCGCAATGCCAATGCCACAAAAACTTCCCAGCACCAGGGCATAGACCGATAGCTTTTGAGCACCATAAACCCCGGTGGCCCCTTTGATGTTCAGCCACTTGTAGATTGGACCGAGCAGCTCTCGCCCCAAAACGTCGAGAATGAGTAGCCCCGCAATCAGGCTGAACGCGGCGACGGCGATTAAGCACTCGCTGCGATGCCAAAGCTCTACGAAGCGCCGTGCACCCGCGGGTGCCGGCGTAGATGTGGCCAGCATAGTCTGTTCGCTGATCTACTTGGCGCAGGCTCGGCGACCGGCTTCCATGGTCGCGAAGAAACTCTCCGCCGATCCGCCCACCTCTTTCACAACCTGGGGATAGATTGATTCGGTCGCTTTGCGCCACTCGTCACGCTGCGCTTGAGTAATGGTCGGCGCTTGACCGCCGGCTTTTTCATGCATACCAAACAGCACGTTCTCAAAGTTACGTACTTCGGATCGCATTTCGGTAGCGGGGTGACGGGCAGCGGCACGCTCCAGGGCGTCCTTGTGGTCCTTGCTTAACTTGTCGAAGACTGATTTATTGATGAGGGTCAAGCCAGGTGAGTCGTAGAGCGCAAGGCGTGTAATCACCGGCGCCACCTTGGTCAGTCCCGAAGGCAGCGCGAGCGTGATCGGAGTCATGACTAACTCCCCCAGACCGGTTTGCAGCGCGGGGATCCATTCGGGTAGTCCCATTGGGTTGGCGTTTGCGCCGTGGGCCGCAAAGAACATCGCCTGGGTTTTATTGGCATAAGAAATCGCTTTGGCCCCTTGCAAATCTTTAGGCGAGAGGTAGGGTTTTTTGCCCACCATATCGATGGTGCCGACTTCGGTCCAGCTCAAAAATTGGATGCCTTTTTTCGCGAATAAATCCTTCACCACGGGGGTCATGTGGTTGTCCAGCACACAGTCGAGCTCGGCGGCGTTCTTGAAGTAAAACGGCATCACCAGCAGCGAGATCTCGGGCACGATCAAAGCAGCTGACCCGGAGGAGTAGCCGCCCATATCGATTCGACCGCGGGCCACCTGCTGAATGGTGTCCTGCTCGCTGCCCAGTTGGTTCGCTAAGAACGGCGAAATCTTAATGCCGCCCTTGCTTTCCTCATCCACCTCTTTGACATAGCGTTCGATTTGGGTCGCCCAGGGATTGCCCTTCGGGGGAGCGCCGGACGAGTAACGAAGCTCAAGCGGTTTGGGCTGAGCCTGCGGCACTATGGGCATGGCGCCCAAGCTCAATGCAGCAGCAAGCGACGCAAAGATTGCCGTCTTTTTCATAATCCTGTCTCCAACTCTTGGTTTTGTCGTTGCGCTCGCCTTTTACTGGCGAGTCATCGTTTCGGCTCATTCTAGTATGAATAACCTAGCCAGGGAAGTTTGTTTTAGGAAATCTTGAAATGCCTCGCTTAGGTTACTTCGCGTAGCTGTAAAAACCTTGGCCAGTTTTGCGCCCCAACATGCCAGCATCAACCATCTCACGCAAGAGCGGTGCCGGACGATACTTACTGTCATTGAAGTTGCTATAGAGCACATCCATTACCGCGAGTTGAACATCTAGGCCAATCAAATCGCATAGGGCCAGAGGGCCAATCGGGTGATTGCAACCCTGGCGCATTCCCGCGTCGATCTCCTCGGCGCTGGCCAAGCCTTCTTGCAAAGCAAAAATGGCTTCATTGATCATGGGACAAAGTATCCGGTTCACTACAAAGCCCGCACTGTTCTTGACACCAATAGGTGTTTTCCCCAGGACCTTGGACATGGCCACAACGGCCTGCACGGTCTCTTCCGAAGTTTTCAGGCCTCGAATGACTTCTACCAGTGTCATCACCGGCACCGGATTAAAAAAGTGCATGCCGACGAACTTGTCAGGACGTTTGGTAGCCGCCGCCAGCTTGGTGATGGATATGGACGAAGTATTGCTGGCGATAATGGCATCCGGCTTGGCAATCGCATCGATCTGCTGAAGAATCTTGATTTTTAAACCTTCGTTTTCGGTGGCCGCCTCGATAATAAGATCGGCCGTGGCCAATTCTTGCGCGTGGGTGGTGGTTTTAATCCTTGCAAGAAGGGCAGCCTTATCGTTGTCGGTCAACGTGCCCTTCTTGATGGCCCGATCAAGGGAGCCAGAGACTGTTGCCATACCTTTGGCAAGCGCTGCCTCGTTGATGTCCTGCAGAATCGCGTTCAAGCCTGACTGAGCACACACTTGAGCGATGCCGTTGCCCATGGTGCCCGCGCCGATAATGCCGATGGTTTGAATAATCATATGTAACGCCTTCTTGCTGAAAAAAGTTGGAATGAAACTTGCGTGGAGGATGCTTGCGACCAAAGACCGCAATTTTAGGTCAGTAGGAGCTTTTATGGTGCACTGCGGTCATTGTCAAGTCAGCTCGCAGTGCCTTTTGGGACCTGTCCTGCCCGCTTCGAGGGAGGAATTGGGTGGAGTCATTTACTGCTAAAGTACCAGCCTGAAGACAAGATGCCCATTCAAAGCGTCGAAATTAAGGAGACCCCCGAATGAAAATTTCTCTCGCCAAAGTGCTGAGTAAGCGTCTATCGGCTGCGTTGGCGATTGCTGCCACCGCCGTCAGCTTGCAGACACTCCCCCAAACCGCGCAGGCGCAAAAAACCCTGACCGTGGTGATGCATGCCGACCTTAAGATCGTCGACCCCATCTGGACCACGGCCTATATCACTCGTAATCATGGCTACATGATTTATGACACCCTGTTTGCGATGGATGCCAAGGGCGAATACAAGCCCCAAATGGTCGACAAGTGGACCGTCTCCAAGGATGAGTTGCTTTGGTCCTTCACCTTACGTGACGGCCTATTGTTCCATGACGGCAAGCCCGTGACCTCTGAGGACGTGATCGCCTCTCTTAAACGCTGGGCCGCACGCGACGCGCTTGGACAGAAGCTATGGAGCTTTGTGGTTGAGGCTAAAGCCGTCAATGCCAAGACCTTCGAGCTGAAGTTGAATGCCCCCACCGGTTTGATGTTGCTCGCGCTCGGCAAGCCCTCCTCGGCCGTGCCCTTCATCATGCCCGCTCGTATTGCGGCAACTTCTCCCAATGAGCAAATCAAGGAATACATCGGCTCCGGCCCCTTCGTCTTCAAAACCGACGAATGGAAGCCAGGCGACAAGGCGGTGTACGTGAAGTTTGACAAATACAA
>JANLRI010000024.1:0-1775 GCA_031361565.1 Betaproteobacteria bacterium
AGTCGCAAGGTACCCGTCATCGCCAATATTCGCCCAAGTGGTGAGACCTACCTGATGGAAGACTTTTATTACGCAGGCGGCATGTTGGCCCTGATGAGTCGTCTGACCGGTCACCTGCATTTGGGGGCAATGACCGTGACGGGTCGCAGTCTTGGCGAAAACATTAAAGGCGCTGAAGTCTATAACGACGACGTGATTCGCCCACTTGAAAATCCGATCTATGCCGAGGGCGCGCTCGCCGTGTTGAAGGGCAATCTCGCCCCCGATGGCTGCGTGATCAAGCCTAGCGCCTGCGCTCCAAAGTATCTGAAGCATACCGGCCCCGCACTAGTGTTTGACGATTACCCGAGCATGAAAAAGGCGGTGGACGATCCTGAACTCGACGTGACCGCCGAGCACATCATGGTGCTGCGTAATGCCGGCCCCCAAGGCGGGCCGGGCATGCCGGAATGGGGCATGCTACCCATTCCCACCAAGCTGGTAAAGCAGGGTGTGAAAGATATGCTGCGCCTTTCCGACTCTCGCATGAGTGGTACCAGTTATGGTGCCTGCATTTTGCACGTAGCGCCGGAGGCGTATATTGGCGGACCGCTGGCCTTGGTAAAGACTGGCGATATGATTACCGTCGATGTCCCGGGTCGCACCATCCATCTGGAAGTGAGTGATGAGGAGCTGGCGCGACGTAAAGCCAAGTGGGTTGCGCCGCCTAAGCGCTATGAACGTGGCTATGGGTGGATGTTTAACAAGCACATCATGCAGGCGGATCAAGGCTGTGATTTTGATTACCTAGAAACATCTTTTGGCGCCCCAGTACCGGAGCCCGATATTTTCTAAACCCTATTAATTCTTGAAGGAAATCGAGGGCAATGAACTCGCTGAACGATTTAATAGCGGATCTCAAACGGCCCGATATCTGGGAGGAAGTGACAGGCCTGGGGCTCGCGATTGCTCTTGCTTATGCCATCACCTGGTGGCTGAGTCGGCGCTGGTCAAGCCATCAAACTAAGGTGTCACTGAGTGAATCGGTGTGGTTGGGTAGCCGAGTCATTGATGGGGTAATGTTTCCCCTGATGGCCCTTGCCGCGGCCTATACGGCGAGCCGTATTGTTGGCCAATGGCAATCTTTGTCGCTGCTCAAGGTGGCCGTACCCATCCTGCTGGCCCTGGTGGCTATACGACTGCTCTCACGCACCTTGGCTTTGAGTTTCCCGAGCTCCCTGCTGGCCGCGATGAGCGAGCGCATGTTCTCCTGGATGGCCTGGATTGCGGTGGTTCTGTGGGTCACAGGCTTACTGCCGACAGTGTCCGACGAGCTGGCCGATATCGAGTTCCCGGTGGGAAACAGCAAGATCAATTTACGGAGTGTGCTGGCTGGTGCACTTTCTGCCGGTGCCGTCATTGTGGTCACCTTGTGGTTCTCGGCCCTGATCGAACGCAGAGTGTTGCGCGGCGCGGTCGAAGACTTATCGGTTCGCAAGATTATGGCCAGTGGTATTCGCGCCGCCCTGGTCTTGATCGGTGTGCTGGTGGCCTTGAACGCCGTCGGAATCGACTTGAGTGCACTATCGGTCATGGGTGGCGCACTCGGTATCGGTATCGGCCTCGGGCTGCAGGGGCTGGCTGCCAATTACGTGAGTGGATTCGTCATTCTGTTCGAGCGCTCGATTCGCATTGGCGACTACGTTCGAGCCGATGATTTCCAAGGCACAGTCAAAGATATCTTTACGCGGTACACCTTGATTCAAAACTTGATCGAGAATTTCTTGGGCGAGGCC
>JANLRI010000060.1:0-1160 GCA_031361565.1 Betaproteobacteria bacterium
GAAATGAACGACTTCGAAAAAGCCAAAGACAAGATCATCATGGGTTCTGAGCGTCGTACGATGGTCATGGACGACGAGGAAAAGCGCAATACGGCTTATCACGAGTCTGGTCATGCCTTGATCGGTAAATTGCTGCCTAAGTCTGATCCGGTTCATAAAGTCACCATCATTCCTCGTGGCCGTGCCCTGGGCGTGACCATGACGCTTCCCGAGAAAGACAAGTACAGCTACGACCGTGAGTTCATGCTCAACAAGATCGCCATGCTCTTTGGAGGCCGGATCGCGGAAGAAGTGTTCATGCACCAAATGACCACGGGCGCATCGAACGATTTTGAGCGCGCCACGCAAATGGCTCGCGACATGGTCACGCGCTACGGTATGAGTGATGCCATGGGCCCGATGGTCTATGCCGATAACGAAGGCGAAGTATTTCTCGGTCGCTCGGTCACCAAGACCAACAATGTGTCCGAAGCCACTATGCAGCAAGTGGATCAAGAAATCCGCCGCATTATTGATCAGCAGTATGCCTTGGCGCGCAAGTTGATCGAAGAGCATGCGGACATCATGCATGCGATGGCCAAAGCTTTGTTAGAGCTAGAAACCATTGACGCGGATCAAATCGATGACATCATGGCCGGCAAGCCGCCAAGGCCTCCGAAACAGACGGGGGGATCTTCCTCGTCTTCAGGCGGCAGTGGTTCGGCTCCCGCAACCGCGGTGGCGAGTCCCCCGGTTAAACCAACGGAAGATCCTGCCGTTGGCGGGGCTGCCAGCTAGCTGCAACATACTTGCGAGTAGCCTTCAGATTTCCTGAGGCTCACGCTCCAGGCTTGTGAGTCCCTCCGTTAAGGAATTATCACCCTTAAGCGCCCGCTGGTTTCAGTGCGGGCGTTTTCGTTTTGACCTCACTCCAGACGCGGGGCGGGTGTTGGTGATGGGGGTGCTCAACCTTACCGCAGACTCGTTCTCGGACGGTGGCCGTTTCCTTAGCCCTACCCAGGCGATTCAACATGCGCAGGCGATGATGGAGGCGGGGGGCGATATACAGGATATCGGCGCAGAAAATAACCCCCCAGGAGCGGCCACAATAAAATAAGATTAGGTGCGTAAAAGCCACCATACGATAATACAGTCTTTTATAAGTCTTGATTTTTGTTTTT
>JANLRI010000061.1:0-2738 GCA_031361565.1 Betaproteobacteria bacterium
GGCCAAAAACGTCGGCTTGAATCTTTTGGACATCTTGGACCTCGACCCATAAGGCCGAGCCCTCTGCATGCCCGACGCCGGGGCCACTTAAGACGCCTTGATCGCCGACCTGGCCACCGGATTCGGCGTAAAACGGGGTGCGATCTAAGACAGCAACGCCGCGATCACCGCTCGCGAGCTGGTCGACGGCCTGACCGTCCCGGTACAAAGCAAGAATCTTGGCATCGTCAATGCGCAGAGACTCATAACCTTTGAAGCTCGTCGGCGCGCCGCTATAGGTCAAGGCCGTGGACATTTTAAATTTACCGGCGGCACGGGCCTGCTCGCGCTGGCGGTCCATGGCGACGTTGAATGCCACTTCGTCGACAATTACGCCACGTTCACGGCAAACGTCGGCCGTGAGATCGAGAGGAAATCCAAAGGTGTCGTGTAATAGGAAAGCGATCTCACCGCGCAAAACAGCCTTCTGGTTTTTCACCATGTTCCCAGGGTTACCAACGTACTCGTTGACGTCCATAATCGCCCGTTCAAGAATTTCCATGCCTCTGGAAATAGTCTCGAAGAAACGTTCTTCTTCCTGCCGCAATACGTTGGTTACACGGTTTTCGGCCAAAGCCAGTTCAGGATAGGCTTCGCCCATTTCGGCAACCAGGGCAGCCACCAACTTATGAAAGAACGGCAGGCGGGCACCGAGCTTATAGCCATGGCGAATGGCACGACGAGTAATACGGCGTAGCACGTAGCCGCGCCCCTCATTACCGGGGATAACACCATCGCACACCGTGAAAGCACAGGCTCGAATGTGGTCCGCGATTACTTTGAGCGAGGGACTGGTGACCTCACAATTCGCGGCAAGCGCCGAGCCCGTGGCACCATCGACTGCCGTCTTCGCGGCCGCAAGAAGTTTCACAAACAGATCGATGTCGTAATTGGAATGCACATGCTGCATCACTGCAGTGATGCGCTCCAAACCCATACCGGTATCGACGCTGGGCTTGGGCAGCTTATGCATCACCCCTGCATCGTCGCGGTTGTACTGCATGAAAACATTGTTCCAAATCTCGATGTAGCGATCACCATCCTGCTCTGAGCTACCTGGGGGGCCCCCGGCCACGTCAGGACCATGGTCGTAAAAAATCTCAGAGCAAGGGCCGCAGGGCCCGGTGTCGCCCATCATCCAGAAGTTGTCGCTTGCGTAGCGCACCCCTTTATTGTCGCCAATACGCACAATGCGCTCAGCGAGCACGCCGACTTCTTTTTCCCAAATATCGAAGGCTTCGTCGTCTTCGGCGTAGACCGTGACCCAAAGCTTCTCCTTGGGAAGCTTATAAACTTCGGTAAGCAACTCCCAGGCATATTTAATGGCATCGCGCTTAAAGTAGTCACCAAAGCTGAAGTTGCCGAGCATTTCGAAGAAGGTGTGATGACGAGCCGTATAGCCCACATTTTCTAAATCGTTATGCTTTCCTCCGGCGCGAATGCACTTTTGAGCGCTGGTGGCGCGGCTGTAGGGGCGCTTGTCAAAGCCTAAAAATACATCCTTAAACTGGTTCATCCCTGCATTGGTGAACAGTAAAGTGGGGTCATCACCGGGCACGACGGGGCTTGACGACACCCGTTGATGGCCTTTAGATTCAAAAAAACGTAAGAATTGTTCGCGGATTTCAGAAGATTTCATACTATTCATTTTATCGGACTAGCCAACCTGCCATCTTGATCGAGTTTATGTTCAACATCATTGACACCCTTCACGCCCAAAGCGCCAAAGAGCAAGGATTCCTGTACGGACAACTTTGCAGCACCAAAATTCTTCATTCGCGCGAGACATATTCCCGGCTTTTTGCAAATTGCGGCATTTCCTGGCAACAGGCTTGCGACAAAGCTCTGGCCATGCAAGCAGCAATCTCAGCGCTTGACCCAAGCTTTTTAGACGAGATGCGGGGCATTGCCCAGGGCGCAGGTGTGCGGTACGAAGACATTTTAGCCTTGAACTGCCGCACTGAGATCCTGCCCGCCGAGTATTTAGGCGCGGCTGCAACGCTTACCGACCATAAAAGTCCGCTGAATACCGGTGATCAACCTATCAGCAGCGCTCAAAGGCAGGCCGCATCGGTCTTTGGTGAAGGTGAATGCACGGCCCTCGCCCTGATGCCAACGGCCAGCGCCGACGGTAAATCATGGTTGGCTCAAAATTGGGATTGGGTAGGGACACAACGTAAAGCCCTGGTGCTCCTTAAAGGGCGTGCCTGGTCTCAGTCAAAAGCCGAAGCAGTGGAGCCCCCTGAGACGAGCGTTTCGGAGAATGCTTCAAATCCCGGCCGCGACATTCCCGGCCACGACATCCCGGGCCGCGAATTTATCACCTTGACCGAGGCAGGCATGCTTGCCAAAATTGGCCTAGGCATTGGCCCTGAAGCCGAGCGCGTGGCGATTGGGCTCAACATCGTGCGCAGCCGATGCGATGGCGAGAAGCCTGCAGTTCCTGTCCACGCCCTACTCAGACACCTGCTCACCCAGCCAAGCCTGCAGGCCATTCGGCTACGCATGGACGCATTGGCCAGCGGCTTCGGTTTTGGCGCCGGTTCCAACATACCCTGCGCCGATACTAATGGAGAAGTGGCCTCGCTTGAAGTCTCGCCGCGAGGCTGGCACGAATGGCCCGCCGATAAGGGCGTGATGTACCTCATCTACCAGTTTCTTTGAGTTGACTTGAAGGCTATCTTGCAACCCACTTAGGG
>JANLRI010000098.1:0-3064 GCA_031361565.1 Betaproteobacteria bacterium
ATCGCGCTTAGAACTGAGGCGCAAGACTCGGGCGCATTGAATGCAGGCACGCCTTGCTCGGTCAGTACCGCTGCAACATGAGGCGCATGCGGGCTGACGTAGGCGAGGACAGGCTTGTCACTATGAGGTAGGCATTTTGCAATCGCCCCAGCCATTAGCTCGGGCATGGCCAGCGCCGAGGAGCCCGCAATCAACACTAGAGCGTCGTAGCTCGGGCTATCCATCAAGGCGCTGATGGCGCCGCGCAATAGCTCAGGCTGAAGGCCGGCTAAGGTTACATCGATTGGGTTTCTGTCGAGTGCAGCATGGTCGCCAGTTTGTAGCGCTCGCAGGCGTGCTGCTGTTGCGGCATCGGGGGGTGGAGTCTCAAATCCGGCCAGTCCGAGACTGTCCGAGACTAAGGTGCCTGCCCCCCCGGTAGAGGTCAGTATGGCCACCCGCCGCCCTTTAAGTAGGCGTCTGGTGACGAGGGCAGAGGAGATGTCGAGAAGGTCGCTAAAGCGCTGTGCCCGGATAATACCGAGATGAGCGAAGAGCGCCTCATACATCCGGTCCGCACCGGCCATCGCACCGGTGTGCGAGGCAGCCGCCAAGGCTCCCGCCTCAGAGCGGCCAATTTTAAAGGCTACGATGGGCTTGCCAGCTCGGGTTGCCTTGCGGACCGCCGCTTTAAATTTGGCGGGGTCACGAACGCTCTCAACATACAGCGCGATCACTGAAGTTGCCGGATCATCAGCAAGGATGTCGATGAAGTCGGCTAGGTCAAGATCCACTTCGTTACTGGTGGAGATGAGTTTAGACAAACCAATGCCGCCGGCAGACGCGCGCGACAGCAGCGACCCTAAAATGCCGCCGCTTTGTGAGATCACGGCGATAGCTCCGGTAGGGAAGCGGTCCATCTCGAGAGCACTACTTGCGGAAAGCACAATGCTATCGCTGAGGTTGACCAGACCGATGGTATTGGGACCAAGAATGCGCATCGAGCCTGCTGCTCTGGCGAGGTCCGCTTGTCTCAATGCTCCGTCGGGGCCAATCTCGCTATAGCCACTGGCCAGGACAATAGCAGCAGGGGTCCCGAGCTTGTTCAGTGCCTGAACCGCGTCAAGCACCCGATCCGCACCCAGCAAGATGATGGCCACGTCGGGAGTGCCGGGAAGTGAGGCAATGTCGGCGTAGCATTTCAGACCAGCAATCTCATTGACGCGCGGATTGACTGGATAAATTTCGCCCCTGAACCCGTGCTTGAGAAGATAGGCAATGGGCCGCCCCGCGGTTTTATGGGCGTCGGTCGAGGCGCCAATAATGGCGACACTGCGTGGCTTAAGCAGGCGTTCAAGGGCCAAAGTCATGTTTTTGATGACGACGCTGATTTGGCCAAGAATGTCATCACCGATTCGCGGTGTTCCCCACTGGTGTAGCAAATCCCTTGTGCCTGACTGCCCTGGGCGAACACCTGCTCGGTGGGCAACTCAAAGCTTTGGTTGATAATGGTTTTGCCGAGTGCCAAGGCGGTCGCCGAACCTTGGCTGAGCTCATTCGCCCAGGCTTGGGCATCGCTTAATAAACTGTCCGCCGAACATTGGCGATCACTAATGCCAAGCTGTAAGGCTTCGTCCGCGTGAACCTTGCGCCCGGTGAAGATTAATTCTTTAGCCTTGGATAGGCCCACTCGACGCGGCAAGAAATACATACCACCACCGTCAGGAATGAGGCCTCGATGAATGTAGGACCAAGTAAAGCTGGCATGTTCACTGGCAATAATGAAATCGCACGCTAGGGCCGTATCTGCGCCCAGCCCTGAGGCCGCGCCGTTGACGGCGGCAATGGTGGGCTTGGGCATGGTGTGCAGAAGCGATTGAGTGTAGTGCACTCTTTGTTGCCGAGCCCAACCATTAAAGCCTACTTCGCCTTGCGGTGCAGCCATGCGTTTTTCCATGCCTGCCACATCCCCGCCTGCACAAAAGCCTTTTCCCTTACCCGTGATCACCAGCGCCCGGATGGCCTTGTCGGCGCTGACTCGCTCAAGTGCTGCGATGAAGGCACTACGCATATCGTCACTCATTGCATTGCGCTTGTCAGGGCGATTTAAGGTGAGTGTGGCGATGCCCTGCACGACGCTTAGCTCAATGAGCTCGGAGCTCACAGTATTTAAACCCATAGTAATTAATCCCATACTATTAATCTGCCTTGATATTGTTGTCTTGAATAATTTTTCGCCAGCGCTGTTCCTCGGCATGTACAAAGGCCTCGAGTGCGCATCTAAGAAACGTACGAATATCGAAGCATGCACGACCCAGAGTCTAACGCGCTCGCGCTCTATTTACGGTGCAAGCGGTTAAACTCAAAGGCCACTTCGAACTATTTTTTTGGGAACTTTTCATGTCTATTCGCCTGCTTGCGCTGCTGGGTGTTTGTTGCGCGGCGTCTTTAGCGCCGCAGGGCCTTGCCACCGCTCAATCTAAACCTACACGCTTGATCGTTGCCTTTCCTCCGGGAGGTCCGGTGGATATCGTTGCGCGCGCGGTCGGAGAGCAATTGAGCAAGGAACTTGGCCGACCCGTGCTGATTGAGAACAAGCCCGGCGGCAATGGTGCGATTGCGGCCTCAGAAGTGATGCGCTCAGAGCCCGATGGCGGCACACTTTGGTTTAGTAGCGTGGGTGCGGTCGCGATCAATCCATCGCTATACGAGAAGCTCCAGTACGACATGGTGCGCGATTTCGCACCGGTATCCATGGTCGCCAATAATGTTGAGCTTTTCGTGGTTAACCCAGCCGATCCAGCCAAAGATGCTGGCGAGTTTGTAGCCAATGCGAAAGCTAAGAAAGAGCCCGTGACGTTTGGTTCGACCGGGACCGGAAGTATTCCCCACATGGCCATCGAGCAGTTTGGCGACGCCTCGGGTACAAAGGTTTTGCACATCCCCTACAAGGGGGCGGCCCCGGCGATTACTGATTTGATGGGGGGCCAAGTGGCTGGCTTCTTCGGTGATATTCCTGGCTTGATCGGGCATGTCCGGGGGGGTAAGTTGAAGGCTTTAGGATTGGCTGCGAGCCGACGACATC
>JANLRI010000114.1:0-1999 GCA_031361565.1 Betaproteobacteria bacterium
GGGCAGGCGGTGCTCAATGGGGTGGTGATGCTCTCGCACTTCGGCCAATTGCGAGAAAACGGCGCTTCACTTTACGACGCCGTGTTGCATGGATCCTTGGATCGTCTAAGAACCGTACTGATGACCGCCCTTTTGGCCTCACTGGGCCTGCTGCCTATGGCCGTCTCCACCGCGATTGGCTCGGAAACCCAGCGCCCCTTGGCGATTGTCATTATCGGCGGGCTGATCAGCGCCACCTTGCTCACCTTGGTGGTGATGCCCTCGCTCTACTATTGGGCTCATCGCAAGGATCCGATTAATGAAGAGTTTGGGTTACGCGACCAGGCACGTTAAAGGCATAGGTTTTTCCGATGCATGACTGCTCATGCACCCATAAAAAAGGCCTCAATCGAGGCCTTTTTGGTCACTTCCTACCGAACCGGCAGAACACTATCGCTTGTGACTCAAAGCGCTGCCCAGCGACGCGTAATAGGCCGCCAGGTTCTTCATGTCGGTTTTGCTCAAACCTTTGGCCTGCGCGCCCATGATGGCGTTCTTGCGAGCTTCGCTCTTGTAATCGAGCAGCGCGCGCAGCAGGAAATCCTCATGCTGGCCGGCCAAAATAGGGTAGGAAGGGTCGATAGGTGTTTTGCCATCTTTGCCATGGCAGGCAGCGCAAACCTCATTGGCTTTTTGCTCGCCCTTGGCTTTGTCAGCCGCGAAACTGGCTTGGGACCAGAAAAGACCCAAAGCCGTAATGGCTACGATTGAAGAAATACGCTTCACACTGGCACCTGTAAAATTTTGATCAAACATAATGAATTGGAAACTGCGCCAAAGCTGGCACAACACCTTACTTGGCTGCGGGAGCGCCTGCGCCAAGGTTTTTCGAGTAATACACGGCCAAGGCGGTGATGTCCGCATCCGTCAAACTACCCGCAATTGCCTTCATGGAAGGATGGTTACGATCACCCTTGCGATAGGCCTGAAGAGCATTTTCAATGTACTTTTGGCTCTGACCGGCAATTTTCGGCACCAGATAAACCGTCGGAAAGCTGGCCTTGTAGCCGTCGATCCCGTGGCAGCCAACGCACATGGCGGCGGGCGCTTTGCCGTACTTTGCGTCCTGCTCGCCGGGAGATTCGGCCTGAGCAGCGCTCACAAATGCCGCAAGGCCTGCACTCAGCACACAAGCGGAAAACGTAGGAAGCCGATGGCCTAAAGAGGTCGTACCCGAGATATTCATAGCGTTATTCATAGTTAATCTGTTGCGTAGCCTATTTTGGGCTAGGAAAGCCGTAAAGCCCATGATTTTACTCGATTCCAAGACGTTTCGCCTGGGCTCGGCCTCAGCGCCGATATACTGTTCACTTTTACCAACTGCCCCTAGGTGCTGTCAATGCGTTTTGAAGGCTCAAATTCCTATATTGCTACCGATGACTTAAAGCTCGCAGTCAATGCGGCCGTCACACTCCAACGTCCTTTACTCATTAAAGGCGAGCCCGGAACGGGCAAAACCATGCTGGCCGAAGAAGTGGCCGCCAGCCTCGGTATGCCCCTCCTGCAGTGGCATATCAAGTCCACCACGAAGGCCCAGCAAGGTCTCTACGAATACGACGCCGTATCGCGCCTACGCGACTCCCAATTAGGCGACGAGCGGGTCAAGGACATTCATAACTACATTATCAAGGGTGTGCTCTGGCAGGCCTTCGATGCCGACGAGCAGGTGGTGTTGCTGATCGACGAAATCGACAAGGCCGACATTGAGTTCCCCAACGACCTGTTGCGCGAATTAGACCGCATGGAGTTCTTCGTTTACGAAACGCGCGAATTGGTCAAGGCCAAACACCGCCCGGTCGTGATCATCACCTCCAACAATGAGAAAGAGCTGCCCGACGCCTTCTTGCGGCGCTGCTTCTCCCACTACATCAAGTTCCCCGAAAAAGAGACGATGCAAAAAATCGTCGATGTTCATCACCCTGGCATCAAGAAAGACTTGGTCGCCGAGGCCATGAACTCC
>JANLRI010000125.1:0-1483 GCA_031361565.1 Betaproteobacteria bacterium
GGCGAGGTAAGAGCTCACCGCAGGATTGGCGACAAGACTGGCAGGCAAAACCCCATCCGGAGCAACATCAAATAGGCATGCGCGCAGGGCAACCTGCAGAAATCGGTTCGACAGAGCATGCGGGTAGATGGCTTGAGCGGCGCAGTAATGCGTCGCCTAGAGGAATGTCCGTCAAAGCGCTTGGATCGCGGCTTGCCGGGACCGAAGCGTTTCACAGAATCCGGCCTACAGGCTCACCCCACTTTATTCTTTGCTGTCGGGGTTGAATTTCGCGCTGGCCGAGCAGGCCGGGTAGGTGTCTCCGCGAATGTCCCTCCGCGTCGGCCGAAGAAAGAGGCCGCCCCTCCTTCCTTTATTTCGCTCCGCCACCTACCCCGGCCTAATCGGCCGGAGTTGCGGTTGGTGGAGAATAACTTGTCGTAAATGCTTGGTCACTTCAGGCCAATCGTACCGCAAAACGCTTTGGTTTTCGGCTATGCTGTGAGGCAGTTCTTCGATCAAGTACCCCTCTGAATGGCCATCAAGATAGCGAGCGATTTTTGTTGTTGCTAAGTAAGCACTACCCGTCTTGGCGGGAGGCTAGGGCTGAATTGAATGAGTTGCCTTTGGGGCCTCAGAACTGGATGAGTTACAGCTAGTTGAATCCAATTTGAAGTTACCTGCGTAATTAGTGAAGGGGACCCCCCGTTTTCACTAATGCCAGGAGAATTCTTATGAATTTCAAAAAAATGCTTCCGCAAATGCGCCCAAAAACGCTTGGGATTGGCTTGATCGCCGCTCTCGTGGCGGGCACGGCCGGCTATAGCTCGGCGACCAGTCACCGCGAGGCGCCCTTCATCACTACGAGTCCCAAGGTAGACGGCACCGACTTCTATATGTTCAGAAGTTACGAAGGTGTCGCAGCCAATGGTAGCGGTGGTCGCAGTGACTATGTGACCATGATTGCCAACTACGTTCCGCTGCAAGACGCTTACGGTGGCCCCAATTATTTTTCGATGGATCCTAACGCGATTTACGAGATCCATATCGACAACAATGGCGATGCGTCCGAGGACATCACGTTCCAGTTTCGCTTTAACAATAAGCTGAACAATGTAGCTCTCCCGATTGGGATTGGCGCAGCGCAAAAGACGGTTGCGATTCCCTTGATTCAAGCAGGCGGCGTCGCCAACTTAAATGATGCCAACCTCAATGTTAACGAAACCTACACTCTGAAGGTGATTCGTGGTGATCGCCGTAAAGGCAGCGTGCAGTCCGTGGCCAAAGCTGCAGGCGGTACAACTTTTGAAAAACCCGTGGATTACATTGGTGTCAAGACCTTAGGAAATGCGGCCGCTTATGCCACATATGCCGGTAAGCATATTCATGATGTCAAGATTCCAGGCTGCCCAGCAGGAAAAGATACCGGGAGGGTTTTTGTCGGTCAGAGGCAGGAAGGTTTTGCGGTGAATCTCGGACCGATCTTCGACTTGGTGAACGCGAC
>JANLRI010000171.1:0-12637 GCA_031361565.1 Betaproteobacteria bacterium
GAAATAAAGGACGGAGAGGCGGCCGTTAGGTCGACTCGGAGGGACATTCGCGGAGCCACCTACCCCGGCCTACCCGGCTAGCCCGATAACGTCAATCCAACCCCAACTTAATCCGCCGAGCCACCTCTCCCCACTTGAGCGAATCCGCCGCCAGGCGCGCGGACGCTTCACCAGGAGAGCTAGCGACCACCGTCTGATCCGTTTTGAGCAAGCGCTCCACCACATCCGGCGATTTCAGCGCGGCTCCTAAGGCTTGATTAAAACGTAAAACGAGAGCATCAGGCGTGCTTTTCGGAGCCCAAAATACGAGCCCAAAATTGGCCTCATATTTTTGTATACCGGCCTCCGCCATCGTGGGCACCTCAGGCAAGGTTGGCGACCGTTCTTTACCTGATACGCCCAGCGCCACCAGGCGACCCGAACGAATGTGCGGCAGCACAGTCGGCCCCGCCAGCAAACCACAGGGCACCTGCCCGCCGATCACATCCTGCATTGCAGGCGCCGGCCCTTTGTACGGCACATGCACCATGTCTATCCCGGCCGTGGCCAACAACAGCTCCATCGAAAGATGGCCGGGCACCCCAGTGCCGCCTGAGGCATAGCTCATCGGCGTGGTCTTGGCCTTGGTGACGAGCTCGCCGACGGTCTTTACTCCCACCGAGGGGTTGCACACCAAGGTCTGACTAAACTGAGTCGCGAACATCACCGGCTTCAAGTCTTCAACCTTGTACCCCAGCGATTTATACACATGAGGGTTCACCGTGACCAAGGTGTCGGTACCAAACAACCAGGTATAACCATCGCCAGATCCACGAGCCACCTCGGCGCTACCGATATTTCCGCCCGCCCCCGCCTTATTCTCAACCACAATGGGCTGCTTCAGGCTGGCCTGCAACTTCTCGGCTACAGCGCGCGCCACCAAGTCGCTTGGACCACCAGGAGGAAAGGGCAAGAGCAGACGAATCGGCTTGCTGGGCCAATCGCTCTGCGCCCAGCTTGAGCTAAATGGCGCGAGCGCGCCGAAGAACAGGGCCGCAGGTACCCAAAAGCGTGCCAATCTGGCCATGACCATTCCTTGAGAAAAACGAAGTCTAGCGGCGAAGCCAAGTCGCTGTCCACTTATTCCTAAAAATGCTTTAGTTAGATTTTTTAGGCTTTATCACTATGCGGTCTAAAAGAAAAAACTTTAGATCGTTCCAGTTCGAAGTCGCCTCGCGCATTATTCGCGCTCGAGGAGCTCTAAATGTACCGTTACGACGACATAGACCAAAAATTCGTAGATGAGCGCGTTGCCCAATTCAAGGAACAAACTCGCCGCTTTCTAGCGGGTGAGCTGACTGAAGAGCAGTTCCGCCCCTTACGTCTTCAAAACGGCCTTTATATTCAGCGCCAGGCCCCGATGCTGCGCGTGGCGATTCCTTATGGCCTGCTGGCCGCCTATCAATTGCGTAAGCTCGCGGAGATTTCCCGCAAGTACGACCGTTCGTATGGTCACTTCTCGACCCGCCAGAACATTCAGTTCAATTGGCCCAAGCTGGAAGACGTACCAAGCATTTTGGCCGATCTCGCGACCGTGCAAATGCATGCCATTCAAACCAGCGGCAATTGCATCCGTAACATCACGGTCGATCATTTCGCCGGTCTTGCGCCTGACGAACTCGTTAACCCCCTGGCCTGGGCGGAGATTCTGCGGCAATGGTCGACCTTCCATCCTGAGTTTGCCTTCTTGCCGCGCAAATTCAAGATCGCCATCAGTGGTGCGAAACTAGACCGCGCCGCCATTCAGTTGCATGACATCGGCCTGCAAGCCACCCGCGCGCCCGATGGCGCGGTCGGCTTCCAAGTATTCGTTGGCGGCGGCATGGGCCGCACACCGGTGATCGGCCAGGAGATTGAGCCTTTTGTCGAAGAAGGCGATCTGGTCAATTATTTAGAAGCCATCATGCGCGTCTACAACTTGTTTGGTCGTCGTGATAACAAGTACAAAGCGCGTATCAAGATTCTCGTGAAAGAACTAGGCCTCACCGAATTCCGTGCCCTGGTCGACGAAGAGTTCGAGCGTATGCAGCGCACCCATGCACCCATGCCCGCCGCCGAGATTCGCCGTATCGAAGCGCGCTTCGTCAAGCCCGAGCATAAAACACTCAGCAGCTTGGACTTAAACACCCTTGAAGCGCCACGCGGCTTCCTCGGCTGGACCAAGCGCAATGTGCATGGCCATCAGGTGTCTGGTTACTCGGCCGTGTCGGTCTCCCTGAAGCGCAATGGCATTGCCCCTGGCGACGCTTCTGATGTTGAAATGGAAGCCATCGCCGATATTTCCGAGCGTTATAGCTCCGGCCTGCTGCGTGTCACCCATGAGCAAAACCTCCTGCTCCCCGATGTCGCACAACACCAGCTGCCTGCTTTGTACGCCGAGCTCAAGTCCCTCGGTATGGCCGAGCCCAACATTGGCATGATCACCAATATCATTGCCTGCCCGGGTGGTGACTTTTGCTCACTGGCCAATGCGGTATCCCTGCCGGTAGCGCAAGCACTTTATGAGCGTTTCGACGCACTCGACTATCAACACGAAATTGGTGAGCTCGACCTCAACATCTCCGGTTGCATCAATTCCTGCGGCCATCATCATGTTGGCCACATTGGTATTTTGGGTGTGGACAAAGCGGGAGAGGCCTTTTACCAAGTCACCATTGGTGGCAATCAGGGCTCGCCCGCTTTAGTGGGCAAAATCATCGGCCCTTCGTTCAAGCAGGAGGATGTACCCGACGTGGTTGAGCAACTGATCAAGACTTACCTGTCGATCCGCGACTCTGAGCACGAACGCTTCGTCGATGTCGTGCGCCGCACTGGAATTACCCCATTTAAGGAGGCTGTGTATGCCAACGTTAATTAATCGTCAAGGCCAGATCAGCGCATCGAACCCCTGGGTTCGTTTTACGGGCGATGCCGGTGCGGTGGCGGGCGCCACCCACCTTCTATTACCCCTTGAAGTCCTCAAGGAAAACGCTGACCTATGGTTGGATCAGGCTAAAACAACCGGTGCGCGCCTCGGTGTCGTGCTGAGTGCCGCCGACGACATCAACGCCCTCACACCTTTTCTAGACAAGCTTGATCTGATCGCCATCGACTTTGCGCAATTCGTCGATGGTCGCGGTTTCTCTCAAGCTCGTTTGGTTCGTGGCCGCTTGGGCTGGACGAAAGAGCTGCGCGCCATCGGCGACTTACTGCGTGATCAATTGTTCTTTCTGGCGCGCTGCGGCTTTGATAGCTTCGAGCTGGCCGAGGACCAACAACCCGCCACGGCTGCACAAGAGTTCAAAACGTTTAGTGAGACCTACCAGGCGGCGCAGGATCGCGAAGCGTTGTTTGCTAGACGCGTGGCTGAGGCCGCTTAGAAAGGGTACTTAGCGGCGAATTTAGTTCACGCTTGCTGATCTGCAAAAGGGCCGCTCCAAAATGCGGCTCTTTTTTTTACTTTAACCAATGAGTTTTTCGTTAATTGACGCTCTAAAGCTTCGATACTTTCATTATTTTTATATTTCGATTATTATTGAAATATGGAAACATCACAAGTTATTGCCGCTCTCGCAGCGCTTGCACAGGAATCGCGTCTCGCAGTTTTTCGAGCGCTAATTCAATCCAGCCCCGCGGGCCTCGCCGCAGGCAAAATCAGCGAACTCACTGGCATTCCGCCCTCGTCGCTCTCCTTTCATCTCAAGGAACTCTCGCACGCGGCCATGGTCAGCGTGCGACATGAAGGTCGTTTCGCAATTTATTCCGCGAACTTCGTGACCATGACGTCCCTTCTTCAATTTCTCACCGAAAACTGCTGCGGGGGAGCCTCTTGCCTACCGTTAACGGTAGCAGCGTCTTGTACACCGCTTACGGTGAAAACTCCTCGAAAGAAATTACGATGAATAGCCGTCCCCAAGCTCTAACGAATCTTCTCAAAAGCTTTACCCAGACGAAGCTCTATCTACTCTTTGTGGCCAGTAGCCTTGTCGCTTTCGCGTTATCCCGTCATTTCAATATCAACCTGGAGATGGCTCTGCTTGGGGTGAGCGTTGTGCAGCTCGGACTCATCATCGCGCTCGAAAGGTGGCTGCCCTTCCAAACGACTTGGCAAGTTCCTCAAGGAGATGTGTTGGCGGACTCATCAAGTGCAATCGTCCTTGTCGGCCTGGTCGATCCCGCACTGAAAGCTGCGCTTCCGCTCTTAGCCATCTTTTTGTTGAGTACTCTCCCCGCTTCGAACTCTTTTCACCCTCCCAGCACATCCTTGATTAGTTGGGGAGCATTTAGTTTTTGGTCTGCCGTGCTCATCGCCCTAGGTTGGACCGAGTTTGCGAAGTATTGGGCGCACCGCCTACATCACCATGTTAAAGCCCTCTGGTGGCTGCACGCTCTTCATCACAGTAGTGAACGTTTGTACTGGTTGAACGGGTTCCGATTTCACCCTCTCAACTATGCCCTCAACACCGGACTAAGCGTGCTTCCGCTTTGGCTCATCGGCACTCCAGTAGAGGTGATGCTTGGCGTACAAGCCATCGCTCAACCGGTCATCTTGCTGCAACATTCCAATATCAGTTTACGCCGCGGCTGGCTCAACAGAATACTGAGCACCAACGAAATCCATCGCGCGCACCACAGCAAACACGCAGACACCGCGAACTCAAACTTCGGTAGTGCCTTTCTGGTTTGGGATCAGGTATTCGGAACCTATCGTGCTGCACAAGCTTCATCGGCCCTCGTGGAGGTCGGCCTATTTGAGAGCAGTAAGGCCTACCCTGCCACTCACTCCTATTGGCAACAATTGCGCTCGACGTTTAGTCCAGCTTGTTGCAAGCGAGCGAGCTAAGATGAACCTCGCACGACGACTTTGCGCTGAGGGCCTGGGGAGCGCCTTTTTGCTAGCGGTCGTGATCGGCTCAGGCATCATGGGCGAGCGCTTGGCGGGCGGCAATGTCGCCATTGCCTTACTAGGAAATACGCTCGCCACCGGGGCTGGTTTACTTGCCTTAATCCTCACCTTCGGCCCCATCTCAGGCGCGCATTTCAACCCGGTGGTGACCTTATCGGAGGCCTATCAGGGTCACTTACCCTGGCGCGAAGTCACGCCCTATTTGTGCATCCAAGTCGTCGGCGCCTTCGCGGGAGTCGCGGCGGCGCACTTGATGTTCGCTGAACCCATTTTTTTCGCCTCAAACCATTCTCGCACCGGCGCCGCACAGTGGTGGAGCGAATGCGTCGCCACCTTCGGTCTAATCGCCGTGATCATCAGTTGCAATCACAGTCGACCAAATGCGACGCCTATCGCAGTGGCCGCCTACATCACGGCCGCCTACTGGTTCACAGCCTCGACCAGCTTTGCCAATCCGGCCGTGACCCTCGCTCGAGCTGCGAGCAATACCTTTGCAGGAATCCGGCCGATGGATGCGCCTGGTTTTATCATTGCGCAATTGTGTGGAGCAGCCTTGGCGGTTGTGGTTTTCCGGTGGCTTTATAGGGATATCGATCCAATCAAAGCTTCGTGAAACTTCCTTTGCAAAAATTACGGAGCATGTTAATGTACACACACGCCAAGATGTACAAGAGGTCATATGGGAGCCATAAGTAGTCGGATTTTTAAGAACGGGAACAGTCAAGCCGTCAGAATTCCCCAGGAGTTCAGGTTGGATGCTGAGAGAGTAGAGATCACGAGGACGAAAGATGGGGATCTACTGCTCCATCCGATCACTGAGCGAAGAGGCGCCCAATTGCTGGCTGTGCTCAATGATTTTGACGATGATTTCATCGCTATTTTGGAGCAAGACCAGGCCAGTGAATCCCGTATGCAGGATCGCGACGAACTATGAAATATATGTTGGACACCAACATGCTGATTTACTTTCTCAAGCGTAAGCCGTTCTCGGTAGTTCAACGGCTCGATACTCTCAAGAGTGACGACGAAATATGTATGTCATTCATCACTTTTGCCGAGCTACTCAAGGGCGCAGAGCGAAGCGACCGAAAGCTACAAACCCTTCAGAACTTAGAACGACTCATACGACAAATCCCGGTCGTGTACACCACCGGTCGAAACATTTGCGAACACTACGCCGTTCAGTTTACCCGCCTAAAGGCGATGGGGCGGCCCATCGGCGGTAACGACCTTTGGATCGCGTGTCATGCCCTTGCGGAAAGCGCGACTATCGTGACCAACAACGTAGATGAATTTAATCGTGTAAGTGGCTTAAGGCTGGAAAACTGGGCTCTCGGAGATTAGCGCCGAAATTTGCTCTCGTGACACAAGCGGGCAGTGGCTAGTTTAGTGAGAGGCAACACTAGTGTGGCGTTCCACACTAGACTAAAGCCGAATAAACCAAGGTCCGCAACTGCCGTCTCACTGGGTAAGTACTTGAGGGCATCAGTTGCGTCATGAAGATCGCGAACAAATCTTCCTTCGGGTCTAGCCAAAACGCGGTGCTGGCCATGCCGCCCCAAGCCGCCTCACCGACGCTACCAGGAATCATCGTTTGAGCAGGGTCCTTGACCACCGAGAAGCCCAGACCAAAACCAACCCCGTTGAACACCGATTCCGAGAACATCGAAATCGAGAGTTCAGGAAGATCCTTACCTCCCGGCAAATGATTACTTTGCATCAGCTCAATGGTTTTTCGGCCAAGGTAATGCTTACCGTCAAGCTGGCCACCTTGATTCAACATCTTGCAAAAGCGAAAATAATCATCCGTGGTGGACACCAGTCCTCCCCCCCCAGAGACCATCTCAGCCGGTGTGAGGTAGGCACTTGTCGCGGCAGAATCTGCCAGCTTCATACCTCCTTCGGGAGTCGCTGCATAACAGTTTGTAAAGCGCGCAATTTTGCTTTGTGGGAGCTGAAAATGAGTATCGATCATACCCAAAGGATCGAGCAGTCGGTCTTGCAGAAAAGACTCAAAACTCTGACCTGAAATTTTACCGACAAGGTATCCGAGTACATCGGTACTGACGCTATAGTTCCATGCCGAGCCAGGCGAGAACTCGAGCGGCAGGTTCGAGAGCTTTTCAATCATCAGCTCCAAACTACCGTTACGATTTACGCCGCCAATATCCAAGGTTCGGTAGGCGGCGTCCACTTCCGAGCGCGCCTGAAAACCGTAGGTAAAGCCCGAGGTATGGCGCAACAAGTCAAGGATGACCATGGGGCGATCCACCGGCCGTGTCTTGAAGCTCCCGAGCTTCCCGCTTTCGTAAACCTTTAAGTTCGCAAACTCGGGGATATAGCGCGACACCGGCT
Organism: Betaproteobacteria bacterium; assembly: GCA_031361565.1. Lineage (GTDB taxonomy): Bacteria > Pseudomonadota > Gammaproteobacteria > Burkholderiales > Burkholderiaceae_E > JAPOKJ01. The sequence continues at coordinate 7,280 of JANLRI010000171.1, forward strand.
CATCCAGCGCCACCCGCCCTTCTTCGACCAGCATCATGAAGGCCACTGAAGTGAGTGGCTTGGTCATTGAGTAAATACGAAAAAGCGCGTCTTCAATGAGAGGCTTCTTCTCTTCAACACCCATATAGCCGATGCTACATTCGTAGACGGTCTCACCGCCGCGCGCGATCATAACCTGTGCACAAGGCAATCGCCCAGTGTCAATATAGGTTTTTTGTAAGAACGGGGCAATGAGCGCCAAGCGCTCGGGAATGAAGCCTCTAGCTTGGGCTTGTTGAGAGATGGTGATCGGCATGATGTTGCACTTCAGAACGAGTTGAAGCTCGCATCTTACTGTGCAAGCTGAGTAAAGCCATGCCAATGAGTACTGTCACGGGCCCCGGCAAGCGTGAGGGAGCTTCGCCTAAGGTGCCAACCCAAACATCGCTAGTCGCATGAGATACCTCTCGAACCGCGCGTACCGGTGTATTTGCGGCCCAACCCTGAGCCAACAAACGCCGTGCGCAGGCCCCAAACTCACCGCCTGCCATGTATAGGCAAAGCGTCGAAGATGGGTCAGCGTGGGCCCAGTCTGAGCCAGAGGTTTGTGTTGAGGTTCGGGCCGCAGTGAAGCCCCGGTCGGGACACGCATTTAATCCATTCCCCACCGCCGGGGTTGCAAAGGTAACGCTGCGCGCCACGCCACGCTCGGTCAGCGATACGCCGAGTTGCGCAGCCGCCGCCAGAGCAGAGGTAATACCCGGCACAATTTCATAAGCAATGCCTGCGTTGTCAAGGGCAAAAAGCTCCTCATGCAGTCGACCAAAAATGCCCGGATCACCACCCTTGAGGCGCACGACGCGCTGAAAGCTCAGGGCTGCATCCACCAGCAGAATGTTAATGGCGGTTTGACTCAGGCTGCGTCGACCGCAACGCTTACCCACACTGATCTTTTTCGCCTGCGGCGCAAGACCCAACACTTCTGGGCCGACCAGAGCGTCATAAAGAACCACGTCGGCCTCACCAAGCAAGCGTGCTGCACGCAGAGTCAAGAGGTCGACCGCACCTGGGCCGGCGCCGACGAAATTGACTTTTCCGGGAGTAGTTAGGGGTTGCGCTAAGGTGACAAATGCATTCATGAGCCGCATATCATCCTCAAAAAGGTTAATATCCGAAAGAACTAAATGTGAATATCTAAGAATCTTTTGGTTATTTACCTTCCGTACAACTCTCCGTAGCATCCGACCACCATGAAATTACAACAACTTAGATTCTTACGCGAAGTCGCCGATCGTAACCTCAACATTACCGAAGCCGCCGAAGCCCTTCATACGGCTCAACCGGGGGTCTCCAAACAAATTCGCCTTCTTGAAGAAGAGCTTGGAATCACCATCTTTGTGCGGGCTGGCAAACGGATTGTCAGCGTGACTGAGCCGGGCCAACAGGTAATACGCATGGCGCGACAGGTTTTAGACTCGGCGGAGAATCTCAAGCGCGCTAGCAAAGACTTCACCTCGCGAGATAGTGGTCAGCTCACCATCGCCACCACGCATACACAGGCGAGTTACGTCTTACCACCGATCGTCACTCAGTTCGCCAAGCGCTACCCGAAGGTGCGCCTTTCGCTCAAGCAAGGCAACCCGCATCAGGTGGCCGACATGGTGTTGGCAGGCCAGGCCGATTTAGGCATTGCGACCGAAAGTCTCACGGGCTATAAAGATCTGGTCAGTCTGCCTTGCTACGAATGGAACCGAGTGGTGGTCGCCGCCAAGGATCACCCGATTCTTCAAACCAAGAACCTCACACTTGCCAGGCTGGGCGAAGAACCCATCGTCACCTACGACCCGCACTTCACGGGCCGCTCCAAGATTGACCAAGCTTTTGCGAAAGCCGGTGTCACACCCAACATTGTGCTGACCGCCTTGGACTCCGACGTGATTAAGCGCTATGTGGCGATTGGACTAGGCGTAGGCATCATCGCCAGCATGGCGTATGACCCGGCCTGGGATCAACAGCTCGGCGTCTTGGATTGCGCTCACCTCTTCGAAACCAGTGTGACCCGTATCGCGTTTCGGCGTAACGGTTTCCTGCGAGTATTTCATTACGATTTTGTTGAAATGTTTGCCCCTAAGCTGTCGCGAGACATCGTTGAAAAAGCCTTTGACAGCAACTGATTTTGCTTAACGCTTTTTCGCGCCGAGCCACCATTTGCATCGGCCTGTGGCCATATTGGTCAAAGGCGGGCCTACAATGGGTTCATCCAATTGAACCTCTCTCGAAACCAAGGCCGTCTCATGGCAATGCACGCTCCATTAACGAACGCTCAAGCGCAGCGACGGGGCGCAGCCCTTGCCTTAGGCTATACAGCTCTCAGTAGCTTACTGGCCCTCACGGGTGCTATGGGTGCACCAAGGACCGCTTTTGCTCAAGTCCGTAACCCGTATCCAAGTAAGCCGATTCGTATCGTCGTGCCCTTTCCTCCAGGTGGTTACGCCGATCTAATGGCGCGCATGGTCGCCGCCGAACTCAGCCCCAAATACGGTCAAGCCGTCACCGTCGACAATCGCCCCGGTGCAGGTGGCAGTATCGGCGCCGAAGTTGTTGCGCGCGCGCCTGCCGACGGACTTACCTTGTTGATGGGCAGCATCGGCACCAATGCCATCAACATGCATTTGCAAAAGAAACTCTCCTTCGATCCCATCAAGGGCTTTGATCCGATCATGTTCGTGGCGGATGCCGAAACAGTGTTGGTGGTTCCAACAGCACTCGAAGTGCAAAACCTACAGGAGCTCATTCGCCTCGCCAAATCAAAGCCTGGTCGTATGTCCTATGCCTCTGCGGGCACGGGCTCGACCAGTCACTTGGCCGGTGAGCTCTTCGAAAGCAAAGCCGGTGTACACCTCATTCATATCGCCTACCGCGGCAACGCGCCTGCGCTTAACGATCTCATTGCTGGACAAGTCCAAATATCTTTTGCCACCCTGCAAACGGCTCTGCCGTTCATTCAATCAGGCAAGCTCAAAGCCTTGGCGGTGCTAGGCACTCAACGCAATAGCGCACTTCCGCAGGTGCCTACCCTTGCCGAAGCGGGCCTCAAAGGGCTCGAAGTGCGCAACTGGGTGGGGTTATTCGCACCCGCCAATACACCGGCACCTATTCTTCAACAGGTGTATAGCGACTTAGCGAGCTTCATGCGCCAGAGCGCGACCCAAGAGCGCTTGGCGAAGCTAGCCTTGAGTTATATCGATATGCCACCTGGAGAATTCGCTGGCTTCGTCAAGCAAGAGAGTGATCGCTGGGGGCAGATTATCCGTAGCGCGGGAATTACGGCCGATTGAGGCAACACCGGTATTTAGGGCCAGTCTGTGAATTTCGTCACACATTTAGCGTATTAAGATACACTCATAAAATGTCAAAGAATGTCATCCCCCGAACGGATGATCGTGCGCCCCTCCCTAATGTCGAATATTTTTACACCGGTTCTAAATATCTCTTGCGGCTCGCAAGCAGCGCACCCGACTCCGGGTGCAGAACCCTCAGAGGTGTAAGGCATTGTTTCTTCACTCAAGTGTGACATCTCAACCTGGTCATGGCACAAAAGTTGCATTGACACTCTTTAATAAACAGTTTGGTCTGGCGCACAGCCACGCTGCTCTATGCAGCACCCATCCCGCGCAACCCAATAAAAGGTAAAAGCATGTCTGACGTCAACGGCACCAACGGTAACGACATCATCACCACCGGCAGCGGTAACGATACGATCAATGCCGGCAACGGAAATGACACGGTCAATGCGGGAGCGGGAAATGACACGGTGTACGCGGGCAACGGCAACGATACCGTTTACGGCGGTACCGGTATGGATACACTGTTCGGTGAAAACGGTGACGACATTCTCGATGGCGGAGCCGATGATGATGTGATCGACGGCGGCAACGGAAAAGATGTTCTGTTTGGCGGCGCTGGCAATGACAAGATTTCCGGCGGCAACGGTGCTGACCGAATTTATGGAGGTTCTGGAAATGACACCATCGGAACCGCCACCACTCGCTGCAACGAAGACTCCGATGAAAACGCCGAAAATGGCGGCGACCTCATTTTTGGCGATGGCTACGAAAGCTACGTCGCTGGCCAGGCCATCATCCCCACCGGGGCGGGTGCCAACACCATCGCTGGCAACGACATCATCTTTGCTGGTAATGGCAACGACATTATCTGGGGTGATAACGGTAACAATGCGTCCATTGGTGGCAACGACATCATCTATGCTGGTAAAGGCAACGACACCGTCTACGGAGAAGGTGGTAACGACCGCTTAATGGGTGAAGCGGGTAACGACCTACTCAATGGCGGCGCAGGCAACGACCTCATCGTCGGTGGCCTCGGGCAAGACACCATGACCGGTGGCACTGGCAATGACAAATTCGTGTTCAGCGCAGGCCTGAGCTCAGGCGATCATGACGAGCACGAAGACGACAATCACGAACACCATGGTTATGACCATGACAACGAGGGTAACTGGACGGATTCCAGTAACGCGGCTAAAGATGTCATCACTGACTTCACTGCCATTCGCGACCCAGGTGCCACCGCAGCCGAACTCGACAAGATCGATCTCACTCAACTACTCGGCGCAACCGACCTGAACTGGGGTGGCACCACCCCGACGGCCAATGGAGTTTGGTACGTCAAGGACGTACCCAATAACGTGACTTATGTTTATGCCGACATCAATGGCAACTCGGCCACTCCTGAACTGGCGATAAAGTTATTGGGCTTGCACGATCTCACAAATGTGGATTTTTGTGGTGTGAAGAACCTGGGTCCGGTGGCAGTTGCGGACACCAACGCAGTTCTTGAAGCTGGTGGCATTGCCAACGCCTTTCCCGGTAGCCCTACCGCCTCAGGCAATGTCCTGAGCAACGATTCGGATCCCGACTTCAATGCGGTGTTGTCTGTCTCCTCGGCCGGTAGTTTCGTCGGTACTTACGGAACGCTGACCCTTAACGCGAATGGCACCTACACCTATTTGCTGGCCAACAATCAAGCCAACGTTCAGGCTTTGACCCAAGGACAGGTGGCACATGACATCTTCAATTACACCGTATCGGATGGCGCACTTTCGAGCACTTCCAATCTCAACATCACTGTAACCGGCACCAACGATGCCGCCATCATCAGTGGCACCAGCACCGGCACTGTCGTCGAAGCCGGTGGCCTCGCCAATGCGCTTGCAGGAACTCCGACCGCAACCGGCATCCTTACCGACACGGACGTCGACAACGCGGCCAATTCTTTCCAAGCGGTTTCCCCTGGAGCATTGACCGCTAATGCTTATGGCACTTACGCCATGACTGCAGGTGGGACTTGGACCTACAC
>JANLRI010000189.1:0-8714 GCA_031361565.1 Betaproteobacteria bacterium
CCACCCTGCGCGCTGTTTCCAACCTGCTCAAAGGCGAGCGCGGCGAAGTCACCAAGGGCACCATCTCCTACAAAGGCGAGGCGATTGAGCGACTCACCCCGGCCGATCTGGTTAACCGAGGGGTCATTCAGGTGATGGAGGGACGTCACTGTTTCGGCCACTTAACGGTGGAAGAAAACTTGCTGACCGGTGCATACACCCGCAAGCTCAACCGCGCCGACACTGCCGTGGCACTCGAAAAGGTGTACCACTATTTCCCTCGCCTGAAAACTCGCCGCACCTCGCAATCAGGTTACACCTCAGGTGGTGAGCAGCAAATGACGGCCGTGGGTCGAGCCCTGATGGCCAACCCGAAGATGATTTTGCTGGACGAGCCCTCCATGGGCTTAGCGCCGCAGATCGTCGCCGAAATTTTCGAGATCGTGCGTGACCTCAATCAAAAAGAGAAGGTGAGCTTCTTGCTTGCCGAACAGAATACCAATGTCGCCCTGCGTAATTCCGATTACGGCTACATCCTGGAAAACGGCCGTATCGTCATGGATGGTGCTGCCAAAGATCTCGCGGAGAATGAGGACGTCAAAGAGTTCTATCTCGGCGTTGCACAGGAAGGCCGCAAGTCCTTCGCTGATGTTAAATCATATCGCCGTCGCAAGCGCTGGCTGTAAAGGATATTTTATGAGCCAGTATTACGATGACAAGGAAGTCCGCACCCAAGAACAACGTGAGGGCGAACTGTTTAACGCCCTCCCCAAGTACATTGCTCACGCCCAGAGTAAGTCTCTCGCCTGGGGCAAGATGCTTGGCGGGATTAATCCGCAAGATATCAACAGCCGCAAGGCCCTGGCGCAATTGCCCGTGCTCCGCAAGCCCGAACTTAAGGCGATGCAAGAAGCGCATCCTCCTTTTGGCGCGCTCAACACGCAAGCCCCAGGTGCCGTGCCTCGCCTCTTTATGTCGCCCGGGCCAATCTTCGAGCCCGAAGCCCTAGGCGATGACCCTTGGCGTACTGCCCGTGCGCTCTACGCGGCCGGCATTCGCAAAGGACATATTCTCCAAAATTGCTTTGCTTATCACATGACCCCCGGCGCTTGGATGGTCGATTCCGGTGCCAGAAAACTCGGCTGCTCGATTATCGCCGCAGGCATTGGCCAGACCGAACAGCAAATTGACGTGGTACGGTCGCTGAAGCCTGATGCTTACGTCGGCACGCCCTCGTTCCTGCGCATCATCATCGAAAAAGCCCAAGAACTGAAGCTCGACATTAGCCAACTCAAGCGGGCGCTCTGTGCGGCTGAGGCACTGCCGCCGAGCCTGCGAAGCTGGTTTAAAGAAAATGGTGTACCGACTGTGTTGCAGTGGTACGGCACAGCCGAGCTGGGCATGGTCGCCTACGAATCCGAGGCCGTGGAGGGGATGATTCTAGACGAGGATTGCATTCTCGAAATTGTGCGTCCCGGCACTGGCGATCCTGTCCCCGACGGTGAAGTAGGTGAGATTGTTATCACCAATTTCAATCTCACCTATCCCATGATTCGCTTTGGCACAGGCGATCTGTCCGCCGTGTTGTCTGGTGTCTCGCCATGCGGACGCACCAATGTTCGTATCAAGGGTTGGATGGGACGCGCCGACCAAACCAGTAAGGTGCGCGGCATGTTTGTGCACCCTGGTCAAATCGCCGAGATCATCAAACGCCATCCTCACATCACTAAGGCAAGACTGGTGATCACGGGTGAGATGGCTAACGATGCCATGACTCTTTATTGCGAAAGCGCTGAAGCCATGGCGGGCGGCGCAGTTGCCGACTCTCTCGCAGAGAAGGTGACCAGTACCATTCGCGAGGTCACCAAACTACGTGGCGAAGTAAGCTGGACTGCGCCTGGCGGATTAGCCAACGATGGCAAAGTCATTGAGGACGCCAGAAAGTACGACTAGACTTTTTTCATGAGCTCGGTCAGTTGGGCCGCGCTTTGTTCCGGATCGCTGGCACCCGTAATAGCACGCACCACCGCAATCGAGCCTACGCCGCAGCTCATCACGAGCGGCACACGACTTAAATCAATCCCCCCAATGGCTACCAGGGATTGGCCTGCCATGAGCTTGGCATAGGCACCCAATCGGCCTGTGCCTTGCGGGGCAGTTTGCATGCGTTTCAGGGTGGTTGGGAACACAGCGCCAAGCGCTAAGTAGCTTGGACTATGGGCCTCGGCCCGCAACATTTCAACATAGCCGTGGGTGCTCAAGCCCAAACGCAGACCCGAAGCGCGAAGCGTTTCGATAGGCGCGATCTCCATATCTTCCTGTCCGAGATGCACGCCGTAAGCTCCTTCGGAAATCGCGACTTGCCAATGATCGTTAATGAACAGCAAGGACTGCGTGCCCTGGACCGCCTTGACCGCCGCTCGCACCTCGCGCGTTACCTCGGCAGAATCGCCAGACTTAAACCTCAATTGAAGGGTGGGCACGCCCGCTTGCGCCATCCGAGCAACCCACTCGGCGTCGGGCAGCACAGCGTAAAGCCCGAGGGATTTTGGGCAACTCGGGAAAGCATGACTACGCGGCCATGGGGCGATACCAAAGTCTTGCGGATGATCCGGCCAAGCGGCCAATGCAAAGTGGCCAGTTCTCTGAGCCTGAGCCTGCCAAGCCTTGCTCAAGCACTGAGCATCATGTTCGACGAAGCCGAGCATGCGAGCACCCTGCACAAGACCTGCCGCTTGGGACGACAGGCCCTTGTCTTGCGCTCGCACAGCCTCCGAGTAAGGCCTCGCCTCCCCGGCCAACATCGACGAATGAGTTCGAGCGATCGCCTCGGCCACTTCTTGCGGGCTGTTTAAGTTGTTCATTTGATTCGAGTCTTTCATGACTGATGCCAAAACGGAGTGCCCATGACAGGCGTACTAGGTTGGGCGCTTTCCTGGGCCTGCATGGCACCCGCGCAAAACGCAGCTCGACCCGCCTTGACCGCGTCGGCAAAAGCACCCGCCATCGCGACTGGGTCTTGCGCCAGAGCCACGGCCGTATTGAGCAAGACCGCATCAAAGCCCCACTCCATGACCTGACAGGCATGCGAAGGCAATCCCAGGCCAGCATCGACAATGAGCGGCACCTCAAGGCGCTCGCGCAGCATGCGCAGCGCGTAGGGATTGATGGGGCCCTTGCCAGTGCCAATCGGGGCTGCCCAAGGCATTACTGCCTGACAGCCTACATCGACTAAGCGGCGACATAGCACGAGATCATCAGTCGCATAAGGCAAGACCTTGAAGCCTGCCTTGATCAGCAGCGCTGCAGCCTCGGGCAAGTTAAGAATATCCGGTTGCAAGCTGTAATCGTCACCAATGAGCTCAAGTTTGATCCAGTCGGTTTCAAACACTTCGCGCGCCATTTCGGCCGTGGTGATCACTTCTTGAATACTGTGGCAGCCCGCCGTATTGGGTAACACCGGTACCTTGGATTCTTTGAGCAGATTCCAAAAGCTTTGCGAGACATCTCCTTGTGCAGACTGACGCCGCAAGGAGGCCGTCAACATGGCCGGTTGCGACCGTTCAATCGCTTTCAATAAAACAGCGGGCGAGGGATATCGTGAGGTACCCAGCAGCAAACGGCTGGCAAAGCGCTGCCCGTATAAAATCATGCCGTCACGGGTCTGGCTCTCAGGAGATAAAGAATGTTGAGTCATACGTTCAGCCTCCGGTAATCGGTGCAATCAGCTCGATCTGATCGTTCGCCTGGAGTTTGCACTGGCCATAGGTGCCACGAGGCACAAAGCGCAGATTCACGGCGGCGGCAAAGGGTGGTTTGATGCCAGCGAGACTGACTGCATCAGCAAGAGTTGAATGAAGAGGCAAGGTGTAGGCCATCTTATTGATCAGCACGGTCAGCGTTAAAGGTTCAGACATGTTCAAATTTCAACTCCATTGCGCTCGCCAGCGTTTTTGTTTGATGCTGCACCCACTCCAGTACGATATCCAGCATGGCCGGAGCGATGAGAAAGCCGTGGCGATATAGGCCGTTGATTTGCAAGCTGCGCTCACTCAGACAACGTATGGCCGGTAAATTATCAGTCAGAGTAGGTCGAGCCTGTGTTGCGATCTCCAAAATGCGCGCTTCCGCAAAACCACTATGAACGGTGTAGGCAGCACTTAAGAGCTCGAGCGCCGAGCGCGCACTGGCGGGCGACAAATCATCGCTCTCAATCTCGGTCGCGCCTACCACAAACACATGATTTTCTTTGGGTGCGATATAAAGCGGGTAGCGAGGGTGAATCAATCGGGTAGGTCTTTGCAATGTAACTTCCGGCGCAAAGAGCCGAATCACCTCGCCGCGCACCCCTCGCAAAGCGGGCCACTGGCCGCGAGCACCCAGACCTCGGCAATCAAAGACCCAGGCAAAATCAGTAGCACCCGTGAAGTTAGTAGTGCCCGTGCTGTCAGTACTACTCGAGCTGCTTTGTTGCGAGTGACCTTTCGAGATATTGAAGTCCTCCGGTGAACGTGGGCTATGCCAGTGCAACTTCACGCCCTGCTGTTCCAAACTCTTTAAGAGCGCAGAGAGCAACTGACGGTTATCGATTTGACCTTCCCCGGGAAGATAGAGCGCCTGCTGAAATCGTCCTTTGAGAGCGGGCTCAAGGTCGGCCAGGGACCCTTCGGCGAGATGGGAGGGCAGGGGTAAACTGGGGAGCTTTATCCGGGTTTGCTTAAGGCATTGCTCAAAGCGACGCGCCTCTGCCGCATCCTGCCGATGCCAGACAATCAAGGTACCGTTTTGCTGGAAAAATACTGGCTCAGCAAGGTCCGCAATCAGTTGCGGCCAGCGCAAAAGCGAGTGTTGGCCCATACGTACCACGGGCAGCTCCGTGATCGCGGATTCCGCCAGGGGTGCAATCATCGCCGCCGCGACTCTTGCCGCAGCACCCTGCGCGTCCGGTCCCTGCGCTTCAAACACCTCGACCTGATGCCCAAGCTGAGCCAGGCGATGGGCAAGCAGCCGACCCATTAAGCCAGCACCTAGAACGGCACTTTTGCTTTTCGAGCTCATTGGGTGACCCCCTTGCCGATTTGTGGATAATGCCCGGCATGGAAAAAACTCTTGGCTATGCACGCGTCCTGACCATTGCTGGCTCTGATAGTGGCGGCGGCGCCGGCATTCAGGCCGACCTTAAAACTTTCGCGGCCCTGGGTTGTTATGGGATGAGCGCGATCACCGCGCTGACGGCGCAAAATACCGTGGGTGTGCGCGCTATTCATGCCGTACCCCCTGAGTTTCTCAAGGCTCAAATACAAGCCGTGGTCGAGGACATCGGTGTCGATGCCGTCAAAATTGGCATGCTGCACGCGCCTGGCATTGTCGAGGTAGTCGCCTGGGCGATCGATCACTACCGACTTCCCAATGTGGTGCTGGATCCCGTCATGGTCGCTACGAGTGGCGATCCACTGATCGCCCAGGAAACCGTCGCGGTCTTGGTGCGCGAGTTGTTTCCTCGTGCCAGTGTGATTACGCCGAACTTGGACGAAGCCGCGCTCCTGTTGGGGCGAAATCTTTCGGCGGTCGGGGAGCTGGATCGAGCTGCAAGCGATCTGTTGAACATGGGTGCACGCGCCGTCCTGCTGAAGGGTGGGCACCTGGTCGGTGAAGAAGTCGTGGATGTTCTTTTGCAAGTGGCACAGCCGCAAGCAAGTGCATCGCCTTGGTCGGCGCCCACTCAAACGCCTCCCCTCCGATCGAGGCCAGAATACTCGAGGCCGGTACATTGGTCCTCGGTACGCATCGCAAGTCGTAATGTTCATGGTACCGGCTGCACTCTGTCTTCGGCGATTGCCGCTTTTATGGCCTTGGGACATCCGCTCCAAGAAGCCGTATCCCTGGCACGCACTTATATTCTGAGTGCGATCAGCCATGGCGCAAAGGTCACGACCGGTCACGGACATGGCCCCTTGAATCATGGCTTTGCTCCGATGCCCCTTCATTTCATCACCAGACCGCCATCCACCACCAACACCTGACCCGTCATAAAGCGGCTCCATGACGAGGCGAGGAACAGCACGGGCCCCGCAATATCGTCTGGGTTGGCGATTCGTCCCAAGGGGGTTTGCGAAATAATTGCGTCTTTGACGGCCTCCTTGGTTGGACGGCTAGAGTCGGTCGCAGATACCAGGCCGGGAGCCACGCAATTCACGCGGATCCCGAGAGGCCCAAGGTCGGCGGCGAGGTTTCGACTAAAACCGACCAAGGCGGATTTCGCGGTCGCGTAGTCGTTGTAAGCGATCACTGGACGTTCGACCAGATCGCTGACCAAATTTACAATGCTGCCCTGCCCGCGCTGTTTGAAGTGGGGCAGCACGGCCTGACAGGTGTTATAGGTAGCCTGCACTGAACCCTCAAACTGATCTTGATAAGCCTTCCAAGGGAGATCCCAAAAACGAGGGCGTTGCTCCGGGTCAAACACGTAGGGACTGAAAGCGTTATTGACCAAGACGTCAATATGACCAAGCTCGCTCAAGGCTGCTGCCACCATGACATTGACCGCTTCAATCGAGCGCACGTCTGCCTGTATGGCCCAAGCCTCGCCGCCGAGGGCTTGACACTGTGCCACCACTTGATTCGCGGCAACATCATTTTGCAGATAATTGACCAGGACCATCGCGCCTTCTGCCGCAAACGCTTTGGCGATAGCTGCGCCAATGCCACGACTCGCGCCGCTCACCAAAACCACCTTTCCTTTAAACATTCCGGGGGGCAAGTGTGCGCCGTGCTCGCTCCTTTTTACGGTGCCGCTCGATGGGGTTAAGGCATTCATCGCTTGCCTGGCAGCAAATCCTGGCCGAGTAGATCAGAGATTTTTATGTCTCGTTGCAGCACGCCAATCGCCTTGTAGGTCAGGGCCGCTTTTTGCAAGGCTTCAACGTCCAGCGCACCCAGCCCAGATTTTTGGGTGAGGCTGGAAACGCTCGATTGATTACGCAGCTTGATGATCTCAATATTCACTTCGGGGTTTTGTCCGTCAATTGCATACTTAATCGCCAGGGTGGCAGCCTCACCAGGGGCCCGAATCATCCATGTAGCGCTGTCTTGATAAGCCTGCAAGAATCGTTTGAGAACATCCTTTTTCTTCTGGTAGGTGTCCTCGCGAACTACGAAAAAATCACTCGAGATATTTAGGTGGTTTTTAACTTCCATCACATTCACTTCACCCAGACCTCTTTGGCGGCCCACCAATAACCCGGTGTCAGTTGCTGCCGTGGCATCGACCTGCCCCTGCATGAGCGGCGCAAAATTGAGCAAACCAGTGACCACCAAGGTCACATCACTTTCCGTGAGGCCAGCTTGATGTAAAAGCACTTGCAGATTTTGCCGAGTGCCGCTCGCCAGACTGTAAACGCCAATGCGCTTGCCTTTCAAGTCGACAGGCTTAGTAATGTTTTTTGATTTAAGCGAGACTACGTTGAAGACATTTTGCGGGTAGATGTCATAGATCACTCTGAGCTTTTCCCCCTTGTCGAGCGCTGCAAAGAGAGAGCCCGGATCGGTGAACGCTACATCGGCTTGCCCGCTCATCAGATTACGCAAGGCATCACCGCCGCCCGCACCGGGCACATAGGCTAAATCAATACCCTTTGCTTTAAAGAACCCTTTCTGCTCCTCCACCAACAAGTTGGTGATTTCCGTGATTGGCTTACTCCATCCCGCCACGGTCACTTTATCGGCCTTGGGCACAGTCTGAGCTTTCACAAGCGCAGACGCTTGCATCACCACAAAGCCCAAGCAAACAGGCGCAATAAGACTTCTTAGTAACGTGTTCAACATCAAATAACCTTTCTATCTACGCAAAAAACTGCGCGCGCAAGATGCGCTGTTCCAACCATTGCGCCGCCTTGTAGGAAGCCAAACCCAAAACCGTAATCACCACCAGAACCGCGAACATCAAAGAGGTGTCCATCGAACCTTGGGCACCAATAATCAAGGCACCCAAGCCTTGGCTGGCACCGATAAACTCGGCCACCACGGCACCAACCCAGGCTAGTACCACGGCCACCCGAAAGCCGGCCATGATGCTCGGCAAGCCCGAAGGAATTTTTAAGCGCAGGAGGGTCTGCCAAGCGCTCGCGCGCAACATGCGAAACAGCTCAATACGCTGAGGATCGACTTGCTGCATTGACGTCACCGTGTTCTCTAGCAAGGGAAAGAAACAAATCAGCGCCGTCATGATGACCGTGGGCAAGGTGCCGAAGCCGAACCACACAATAAACAAGGGGGCCAAGGCCAGCTTAGGAATGACCTGGCTCACCAATACAAAAGGCATAAAAATGCGACGCAATCTCGGCAATTCGCCGAGCGCCACGCCACCAATGAAACCCATGCATGCACCAAGCAGCAGCCCAAGCAAGACCTCAACAGTCGTCAACACAATGTGAGGCCAAAGAAAGCCGCTCACAAGCCCCTTCCAAAGTGAGACGACAATTACCGACGGTGCAGGCAACACCAGAGGCGAGGGATGAAAGCGCGCAACAATCGCTTCCCAGGCCAATAGACACAAGAGGCCGAGTGCCAACGAGGCAAAATAGTCACGGCGCATTAGGAAGCCTCCACTCTTCGCTCTTCCATCGCCTCGCGCAGCTCAGCGCACAGCGCATTAAAGGCTGGGCTGTAGCGAACTCCAGCCTGCCTCGGAAAAGCCAGCGTGCATTCCAATTCAAAAGCAATGCTGCCCGCGCTCA
>JANLRI010000190.1:0-20858 GCA_031361565.1 Betaproteobacteria bacterium
CGGCAGCTTTTTTGGATCGAAGTTCCTTAGGCTGTTTACGAGTGACCTACCGGTCGATCACTTTGACCGAGGCGTCGACTTGCGAGGTGCGGATGTAGCCGAGCGCATTGCGGTTAGTGGCGACCAAGCGCTTCATTTCTGTATCGAGAGAAACGACCTTGGGCGGCATGCCCTTGCCAGTAAAAATGTTCTGCGACCAAATGGCGCGCATATTGGCCACGCTACGGTTTAACACCTGGGTGCTAAACAACGCCCGTAACTCGCTTTCCTCCGAGTGATCCAGGGCAAACACCGGGCTACCATCAGGCCAGGCTTTTAAAGTGCCCGAATAGATCTTGTTAATGTAGGCCAGGTCGACGTTATTGGTGTTGTCGCGATTCATGATCACCACGATGTTGTCACTGTGGCTGGTGGCACTCCATAACAAGGGCGCGAACACAATTGATGTGATCAAGGTACGCCGTAGAGCGCGAGCGGAATTGGTTTGCCTTCTATGGGCGAGGAAGTTCATCTTCAAAATACCTTGTCAATGCTTACGGTAAGCACTTTTGAATTGCCATACATCGACCCAAAGCCTGGGCCTGATTTGTCCTTCCAGAGATCGTACTGAACTTTGAAGGCGGTGGTGCTATCGAGGTCATAACGCAGGACAGCAGAAATGCTTCGATGCCCTTCGGGCACGGCCGTTTTATCGTTCAGTCGCTGTTGGTAGTTGGCGTATGAGAGAAGCGGCGTGAACTTGTTAATGCGGTAGCCTACGGCGTAGAGTTGGGCGTGATCGCCGCCGTAGTCGGCATCACGGTCAATGTAGAGAAATTCTGCGCGAGCGAACGGGCCACCGAAGTCCGCGCTCACCGAAAGCCCATAGATCTTTTGCTTGGCAGGGTCGCTAAAACTTGGGTTCACACCGACCAGTTGATTCTGCGTGTCCGATTGCATGTACATGCCACGCACTTCGAACCAAGCGCGACTGGCCTTGATCTCGGCGCCAACAATGTTGCTCCATTTGGCGCGAGTCTGGGTGGCTTTGCCGTTGTAGATCTTCCAATAACCGGAGTCATTGGCCGTTTCCGTTCCGATAAAGCCGTTCGCGCTCATGGTCCAAGGGCCGATGTTGTCGCTATAAGTTAGGCTGGCACCGTTGTAGTTTACGATTTCCCAGCCGTACAGTTGGGGCGGTAAGTGAATCCAATTCAGAGCGTGACCTACGTCTTGACTATCAGAGTGCAAAAACAGTGGTAAACGTTTGCGACCCACTTGTAAGGTGAGCTTGTTAGTGAGCTCAGCTGTACCGTACAGCCATTCCAAATTGGTTTTACCATCGGCGGCGCCACGAGTCACGACCTGTGCGGTCAGTGAATAGCGTTGGTCTTGGCTCGCTAAACGGCCTTGCAGGCCCAGCTTAGAATCGGGCCGCAGTTGCACGCCCTTGCTTTCATAGACGCCATTTTGCGCATAATCTGAGATGTAGCATGGGCAGTCATAGCCTTGATTCACGGTAGGGTCATGAGTTCCGCTCAGCACTTTTCCGGCCGCGACCGTAGCAAAGCCGGAAAGTGTGAAGCTTGGGCCAGCTTCAGCGGCGAATGTAGCCGAATGTGCCAAAGCCCCAAAGCTCAGAAGCGCAAGGGCGAGTGTTCTCAATCGCGTGGTGAATTTCATAGACCTTCACCATAGAGCTAAGTGACTTGCGGTACCACTGGTGAACGATCAAAGGCTTGCCCGGGCAGACTAGCGATATAAATTACTGATCACCGCCGACCTACGAATAGCTTTAAGAGTTTAAAAGCAGGCCGCCAATCTTCGGGTCAGGGACGCCGCAGAAATTTCCTCGCAACCCGAAGTGTTTTGCCCGGCCCACATCGATGTAAAGTCGCCCAAAGCCAATAATTCTGCTTTGGCACGCAGCGGTGCAAGAGCTGCCGAGGCGAGCGGAAATTCCGGGGTGTCCAAGCTTATGGGGCCAAGCTCGCGCATGAGACGATTGACAATCCCGCGCGCTGGGCGGCCCGTAAATAAATTGGTAAGCGCAGTGTGCTGTGCGCCAGGACTCTTCAGCGCCTGACGATGCACGTTGCTGGTCGTGGCCTCATCACAAAGCAGGTAGGCCGTGCCGATTTGAGCAGCGCAAGCGCCAAGCTGCAAGGCGGCTTGCACACCCTTCGCATCGGCGAGCCCACCGGCCGCGATCACGGGAACCTTCACGGCCGCGACCACCTGCGGAATTAAAGCCAGGCTACTGACTTGGGTGCTAAGGTCTCGACTCAGAAAAAGGCCGCGATGGCCACCGGCCTCGAGCCCCTGCGCGATGATGGCCTGAACCCCTTTTTGCTCTAACCATTTTGCTTCTGCGACCGTGGTCGCGGAAGACCAAATCTGACTCCCCCAGGAGCGCACCCGCGCCAGCAAATCTTCACCGGGTAAACCAAAGTGAAAGCTCACCACGGCCGGCTTGAACGCTTCAACAACATCCGCCGCAGCATGACTAAAGGGTGCTCGCCCAGGCCCAGCAGGAATGCTAGTGCCATCAATGCCATATTCCCTAAAGTAAGGCTCCAAGGCAAGGCGCCAAACGGCCTCCCGAGCTGGATCGGCTAGGGGCACTTCATGTACAAAGAAATTAACATTGAATGCACCCTGGGTACCGAGCTTGATCGCTTTCAGCTCTTTTTCCAAGGTGTCGAGACTCAGGGTCGCCGTGGGCAGAGAGCCTAGGCCACCAGCATTACATACTGCAATGGTCATGGCGCTGGCCTGTAGGCCCGCCATTGGCGCTTGGATGATCGGGAGTTTGATCTGCAGTGCTTCACAGAAGGCAAGGGTATTGGTGTTCATCGGCCAAATTGTGCCATGAGTTCAACGGAGTGTTCCGCCACAGCCCAAGTAGAATCTCAGCATTCAGGTCGCGAATTTCGCGACGTCCTTAACCGGCTTACACGAAACATGTCGAAGGGCACGCGCCGCCGCCACTGGTTTCACCGCACCTTCGTAGGTGGGGGCCTGCTTGCCCTAGCCGGATGGCTGCAGGCCTGTCGAGAGGCCGTTCGGCCTAGGCTGGCCGGTGACGAAGTGCCGCCATTGCGGCGGCCACGCCTAGGGGCACATGGGCTGAACTACCACGCGTACGACGATAATCCGGCCACGATCACTTTGAATCTTCGTCGCCGCCAACCAGGCTCGAGTTTCGTCTTGGTGGGTGTTGGCGGGCTAGTGGCGAGCTTTGCTGCACCGCTGGGCGCTACCGGTAATAGCTTTACTGCACACGGGCCCGTGCTGCAATACGTCCCCTATCCTGGCTATGGAAACGCACTGTTTGCCTGCTCAGACTATCAGGCCGGTACCCGGCTTGCGATTTCTAGCACCAAGCAAACGGACCTGGGCGGCGAATTTACCTTGACTGCTGTAGAGATATTAGACGCGAATAAACTTCAAGCACTCAGTATTAACTATCCGAAAGCCGATCAACCTCAGCGCAGCGATACGGTCACGACCACCGGGCCTGCGCTTTTGCTGGCTTGGTGGTGGGGAGATGCCGATGGAAAGCGAGCTCACACGGCCCACCCTGGTGCCGAATTTGTGGTTCTTGAATCTATTTTGTTGCGTGGCGGCTTAGTGCAATGCTGTCTTGCCTACAGACTCGTCGAGGAGGCGGGCAACTATGACGTCACCTGGCAGAGCTCGCCGAAGCAAGGCGCCATTCTTTGGTTAGCTGCCCTCCAGTAGTTAAAATCCCCGCCAGGGTCGACTCATATACGGTCAAAAACAAAACCGGAATACTCCCAGATGTCGTGACCCACTTCCACCGGAAGCTCGAGTGCACCCTTGCCTGGCGTATGCCAGCGATCTACTAGCTGATAGCCGAGCGTTTTCATCTGCAATAAAAAACTTGCTTCGCTGGTCACGCGGTAGGGGCAGTAGGCGGTTCCAATGCTATTCAGGGTATAGAAGTCCAAGCTCGGATGGATGGCCGTGGTATTAAAAATAATTCTGCGCGGCTTCGCTTGAATGGGCGCTAACCATTCGAGCATCGTCATCGGCAAGTATTGCACCACCCCCGAGGCAAAGAGCACATCGCGCCCTTCTACGAGAGCATAATCACTGGTAAATTCAAGACTGCCCATAGGATCCCGCTTGGCGGCTGCCGCGCGGCCTCGCTGAACTACGGCGGGGACATCGCACACCAACCAGCTGAAGGTTTTTGGGGCGCTCAGCAAGGGTTTAAAAGCGTAGTACTTAATACCAATATGACCACCGACATCGAAGATGCTTTGGTATCCGTTGAGAAGCGACTTCTCTAGCCAATAGATCGCGGGGTAGTCGAAGGAATCCGGGCCCATGTGGTTGAAATACATGGCGGCCGATTCTGGGTTGTCATATCCAAGCGCACGATCAGGAGGCGCACTGAGTTGCGCGGACTCATAACTTACATACACCCCCCGAAACATATTGCTCGAAACATTCGCGCGAAACAGGCGTTCGTACAAAGTCTGTCTTATTGCCGCGACACCTGGAAACCAGGCAAATTTTTGCGAGGACCTTAAGCGCCGCATCTTGGTTTTCAAACTATCATTATTGGGTTGGTTAATGCTCATCGCAGTTGTCTCGTTGAATACTATTTTCGTGACTTTTTACCTTGTTAGCTTGTGCCGCAAAGGTATGGGAATTCGGGCTTGGCGCAAGCATCAAGAGTACTTTCTTAAAATCTATTGCAACACATTTTTGAAGCGACAGTATTAATTTGTGAAATGCGGCAATTTCCTCAGCGCGCTACACGAATTTGAGGCTAAATTTAGGTTCAGCGGGCTTGGTCCGCAATTTATGGTGCTTGTCAGTTGAAACCAGCCTCACGCATTGATGTAGAGCCTAACGCCGAGAAATTTGGGCTGTTGTCGGCGTGCTTTGTTGCGCCGGTCGTGCCCACTCTACATGCGCGGCCTGAGCGGAGGTTCGTCGATTTGCCGGAGACCGTTCGGCTTGGTTTGAACGCCTCGAGCACCTCAAACACCAGTAAGCTGCTCGCGGCTGCCCTGCTCGTGGCAGATCGTCTGATGGGGTGCAGTCTTGCGAGCATAGGCATCATCGAAGAGGTTGGCCTGGTACGTGGGCAGATTGATGTGCCGACGCAACAAAGCTTTGAAGATTGGCTGGGTTCCATCGAGCGCGCGCGCCTGCAATGGCGGGACACGCAAATTTCTATGAGTTCTACTCTGGACGGACCGACTGTTGAGATCGCCGTGGTTGAGTCGCTTGACATGATCGAAACCCGGCTTGCGAGAGCCCCTACAAGGCCCGGAATTATCTTGGCGGTGAGCGTACCGGAGGCCAATTCAACGGCTTGGAGCCTTGGCATTGAATATGCGCCAAGCTTCGTGGCTCCAGACTTAGCCGAACAGTTTCTCGGGCGAGTCCGGGCTGCCCTGATCGATATGCTCGCGCATCTGTCTCGCCCGGTGAGCTCCTTCGCCCTGCTCGGTCAGGACGAAATCGCCCAATTGATTGAAAGAGAAGAGGGCCCGCCCTTAGTGCTCGCGATGTCGCTCCACGAACAGACTACGGGCGAGCGCCTAACGAGTGAAATAGTTCAACTATTCGACGCGCAAACGCTACGCAATCCACAAGCCCAGGCGCTCGTCTGGGAAGGCGGGGTGCTCAGCTATTCTGAATTGCAAAAGCGCTCTCAATTAATCGCGATGCGACTTATGTCGGAGGGCGTGGCGCAAGGCGAACTCGTGCCTCATATGGCGGATCGCTCGCCAGACACTTACGCCACGATTCTTGCGATTCTGCGCTGTGGCGCGGCCTATGTCCCGCTCGACCCGGCTTGGCCAGTGGGTCGCATTCAGACTCTTTTGAGGGAGATCCGTGCCAAAATCTTAATCTTGCCTGGTCCTGAGGTGGCTGCGAAGCTGGCCTTAGTTGGGCCTTCGGATTTGAAGATCTGTGTCCTCGATCAAGGCCTGCTTGAAGCCGCAGTCGATTGGTTGCCACCGCATTTTCAAAAACGGCCCACGACTGCCTACGTGATGTTCACCTCAGGCTCGACAGGAGCGCCCAAAGGGGTTGTGATTCCTCAGCGCGCCGTGGTTCGCCTGATCGCCAACGCCCAGTATTTGCAACTTGATGCCCATACCCGAATGTTGCAGGCCGCGCCTTTCGGTTTTGATGCCTCGACGCTTGAAATCTGGGGGCCTCTGCTCAACGGTGGCTCATGTGTACTTCATGCTGAGGCTATCCCTAGCGCCCGAGGCTTGGCGAAGACTATTCGTGCATTCAAGGTGAACAGTGCGTGGCTCACTGCGGCGCTTTTTAATAATGTCGTCGATGAAGGCGCACAGTACCTTGCTGGGCTGGAGCAGCTAGTGATTGGTGGCGAGGCTCTCAGCGTGACCCATGTGCGGCGCGCCCTCGCGGCGCTTCCCGAAGTGCACCTGGTCAATGGTTACGGTCCGACTGAGTCTACGACCTTTGCCTGCACCTATAACATTCCCCGTCACCTGCCCGCGACCACCACCAGCATACCGATTGGATTTCCCATCACGGCCACCACGGCACGGGTGCTTAATCGACGTTTCGAACGCGTCCCGAATGGCTTTGCTGGCGAGCTGATGATCGGCGGGCTGGGCTTGTCTGAAGGCTATCTCGGTAACCCTGCGCTCAGTGAAACACGCTTCATCCAGGTGGGCGTCGATGAGCTTAAGGCGACCACCAGCGTGGTCACGCCCTTAGGTGGGCATGAGGGTCTTCGGCTGTACCGCAGTGGTGACCGAGTGCGACGCTTGGCGCACGGTGAACTCGAGTTCTTGGGTCGTAATGACCAACAAATTAAATTGCGTGGCTTTCGCATCGAATTGACTGAGATCGACGCGCTGCTGGTCGCGCTACCTGGGGTGAGTGCGGCCGCCTCTATGGTTCGGCATGAGCAAAAGCTGGAGGGGCAACTTACCGCCTATGTGGTGTGCCCGCCTGCAATGTTTGACGCCAAAGCTTGGCGTGGTCTACTGGGCGAACAGTTGCCGCAAGCGATGGTGCCCTCGGCTTGGGTGCGACTTGACGCCTTACCACTCACCGCTAACGGTAAATTGGATCGCTCTGGCTTACCCGTACCATCGCTACAACGGCCTGAAAATGGCCAGCGCTTCGAGGCGCCAAGTAACGCGCTCGAAGCGTCGATCGCCGCCGCCTTTGCCAATATTTTGCAGATTGAACCCATCGGTGCTGCCGATAACTTCTTTGATTTTGGGGGCAGCTCACTGGCCGTGGTGAAGGCGATTACTCTGTTGGAAGAAGAACTCGGCCGGGTCATCCCGGTGGCGGCTTTTTTCGGCAACCCCACGCCGCGAGGAATTGCAGGATTATTGAACGACGACAATACCGGTATTCTCGGGGGCACTCACACGGCTGCTTATACGAGTGAGCCCATTGCCATTGTCGGCATGGCCTTGCGCCTACCCGGTGCGGACACGCTCGAAGAGTTTTGGAGCAATCTCGTCGAAGGGCGTGACAGTATTACCCGCTTTAACTTAGGTGATATCGACCCCTTCGTTTCCGACGATCAAAAAAACGACAAAGACTATGTCGCGGCGCGTGGTGTGATTCGCGACGTGGCCAGCTTTGACGCCGAGTTCTTCGGTATCAGCCCTGTTGAGGCCGAGCTGATGGACCCGCAACAAAGAGTCTTTCTGGAGATTTGCTGGGAGTGTATGGAGCATGCCGGTTATGCCGCAGGTGCCGATTATTGGGCGCAGCCGCAGGCGGGTTCGGTGGGCGTCTTCGCCGGGGTTTATAACGCATCGTATTTTCAGAACCATGTCTTGAGTCACCCCGAAAAAGTGGCCGACTTTGGCGCCTTTCAGGTGATGCTCGCCAACGAAAAGGATTACGTCGCAACGCGAGTGGCCCATCGTCTCAACCTGACTGGTCCGGCCATCAATGTGTTTACGGCCTGTTCCACCTCGCTGGTTGCGATTGCGCAGGCGGTGGATAGTCTGCGCCTCGGGCGCTGTGACGCAGCCTTAGCGGGTGGCGCTTCGATTACCTGCCCGCCCAATTCCGGCTATCTTTATCAAGAAGGCTCCATGTTGTCTCCTGACGGCAAGACTCGCAGTTTCGATGTCTCGGCCGCTGGAACCGTATTCAGTGATGGCGCCGCGGTCGTCTACCTTAAACGCCTGAGCGATGCTATTGCAGACGGAGATACCGTGCATGCCGTGATTCGCGGTGTGGCCGTGAATAATGATGGCGGCGGCAAGGCAAGCTTCACGGCGCCAAGCGTCGATGGCCAGGTCAAGGTCATCTTGGCGGCCCATCAAGAGGCGGGTGTGAACGCTCAAGACATCAGCTATGTTGAGGCTCATGGCACCGCAACACCAATGGGCGACCCGGTTGAAGTCGATGCCCTACGGCGCGCCTTTGAAGAAAGTCGGCGACTTGCAGGTACGAAAGAGTCTTTGCGCGGAGAAATGCCTGATGCCGCCAAATGCTTTATCGGTTCGGTGAAGAGCAATATTGGTCACACCGTAATGGCGGCCGGGGCGGCCGGGGTCATTAAAACAGCGCTCGCACTGGCTCGACAAAGGCTGCCACAGAGCTTGCATTATTCAGCCCCGAACCCAGCGCTGCGATTGAACGAAAGTCCTTTCGAGGTGCTTGCCGAGGCTCAAGACTGGCCGCGGAGCCAGCGGACTCGACTGGCGGGGGTGAGTTCTTTCGGTGTGGGGGGCACGAATGCTCATCTGATTTTGCAGGAGGCCCCTGAGGTGGCGCCTACCGCCGAGCTCGCGCCAGAACCGGCGCGAGCTCGAGTCCTAAAACTGTCGGCTCGAACCCCTGATGCGCTTAAGGTGAGTGCGGCTCGGTTACGTGAGCACTTGCGCTCGAACCCCGGCCATCGTTTACATGATGTTGCCTACACCCTGGACCAAGGCCGCAAGCACTTTACGCATCGGCTTGCTATCGTTGCCGAAACTGAAGCACAAGCGCTTGAACAACTTGATCCGGACAAGATTTCGGCAGCGGCCGGCGCTAAGGCGCGTGCGCCTTTTAAAACAACGGTCTTCATGTTTCCTGGGCAGGGCGCCCAATATGTCCGCATGGGTTGGACTTTGTACCAGACCGACGATGCATTTAAAGCGGCCATGGAGCGCTGCTTTGATGCGCTCCTGACCAGACAATCCTTCGATCTAAAGGCTCGCCTTTTCGGCGCTCAAGACCGCGACGGTCAAAATTCAGGTGCAGCGCTAAGTGCGCTCTCCGAAACCTCACTCACCCAGCCCGCTTTGTTTGCGATTGAATATGCTTTGGCCCAGTCCTGGATCGCGCGTGGCCTAAAACCCACCGCTCTTTTGGGTCATAGCGTGGGCGAATTCGTCGCGGCGGCCTTGGCGGGGGTGATGTCGCTGGAGGATGCTGTTTGCTTGGTGGCGCGACGTGGCGCTCTCATGCAGTCGATGTCCCCGGGGCGCATGCTGGCGGTTCGTCAGTCGGCGGACTCGCTTGCTGCGAGCCTCCCCGAGCACGTGTCCGTGGCGGTAGAAAATTCACCCAACTCGATTGTCTTGGCTGGGCCAGAGACGGCGATTGAGGCCTACCGTCTGGTGCTTGAGGCTCGTGGGATCAGCGCCCGTTTGTTGGAAACATCGCACGCGTTTCACTCGGCGATGATGGAACCCGCCGTGGCGCTCTTTGAACAAGAGCTCAGCAACGTGGAGCTTCGAGCGCCAAGCCTGCCGATTATGTCTACCGCGACGGCGCGTTGGCTCAGCGACGAAGAGGCTGTTCAAGCCAGCTACTGGGCGCGGCACCTTCGCCTGCCGGTGCTGTTCGCGAGCGCAGTGGGCGCCTTGCTCAAGGAAACCGATACTCTTTTCGTGGAGCTTGGGCCGCGCTCAACCTTAACCAACTTGGTGCGCCAGCAACTTAAGCCCGCGCATGCCTCGGTTGCAGTGAGCACCATGGGCGATGAATATGCAACTGAAACTGTCGCTGGTCATGGCGCCGTGGCTCGGCTTTGGACGATGGCTGTAAAAGTGAGTGACGATGCCAGCCTCGCAACTAGCTCGGGTCGTCGCATTCCTTTGCCAGGCTACCCGTTTGAGCGTCGTCGCTTCTGGTTAGATGCCGCGGCCTACGCTCTGCAAGCGCCTCTGAACCAACCTACCCATCCACACTACCCGCTCGAGAAAATCGTGACAGCAAGTCCGCAATCCAATGTTAGCCGTCGTCCTCAGACTATTCAAGAACTGGGGAAGCTTTTTGAATCCGTGTCGGGCATGGACTTTACTCAAGCCGACCCCGAGCAAAGTTTCTCGGAGCTTGGGCTAGATTCCTTAATCCTCACCCAGGTCTCGCTTCAAATCAAGCGTAAGTTTTCCATCAAAATCACCTTCCGGGAGTTGATGGAGTCGTACCGCAGCTTGAACGCTTTGGCCGAGCATGTCGAGCGAAGTCTACCGCCAGAAAAAGCGGCTGAAATATCTGTACCAAGAGCGTCTGCAGCACCTTTGGCGAGTACTTTTGCGTCGCAACCAGAAGGTTTTGCTGGGGGTCCCATCCTGGCCGTGCCCATGACGATGGATGCTGGCCTGACGACGATCCTGCAACAGCAGGTTCTCCTGATGCAGCGCCAGCTCGAACTCCTGTGCTCAGGCTTGGGTGCAGGCGGAGCTTTGGGCGTGGGTCAATTGAATGCACCTCCTCTGGCGGTTGCCGCCAGCCCCAGCGCTCGCCTTACTTCACCAGAGGTTAAATCCCCCAGTCCTGGGAAAGACTCAGCGCCCTTGGCGAGCGAGGTCAGCGATATCCAAACCTACGATGTTAAGAAGGCTTTTGGTGCCATTGCTCGCATTCACACCAGTCGCAGCGCTGAGTTGACCACCCGTCAGCGAGCTCGCCTCGATGCTTTGATCAGCCGGTATGTCGCTCGGACCCAGGCGTCCAAGGCCTATACCGCGCGTCAACGCGGGCATCTCGCCGATCCTCGCGTGGTCAATGGCTTTCGGCCCGCGTTGAAAGAAATGATCTATCAGATCGTCATCGAAAAGTCGGCGGGCGCCCATCTTTGGGACCTTGATGGCAACCGCTATGTGGACGCGCTGAATGGTTTCGGGATGAGCCTATTCGGCTGGCAGCCGCCTTTTGTGACCGAGGCACTACGTAAACAGCTCGACTTGGGTTATGAGATCGGCCCCCAACATCCGCTCGCCGGCGAGGTCGCGCAACAAATTTGCGATATGACCGGCTTCGAGCGCGCCGCATTCTGCAATACAGGGTCCGAGGCGGTGATGGGGGCGATCAGGATCGCTCGGACCGTCACCGGTCGTCATCTGATCGTTTCTTTCTCGGGTGCCTATCACGGCATATTTGATGAAGTGGTGGTGCGCGCAACGAAGTCCTTGCGCACCATCCCCGCAGCGCCGGGCATCATGGCCAATGTCGGCGAGAACGTGCTGGTGCTCGAGTACGGCAGCGAGGAAGCCCTGCGAATCATTGCGGAACGTTCGGAGGATATTGCCGCCGTATTGGTTGAGCCCGTGCAGAGCCGACGCCCTGATTTTCAACCCAAAGAGTTTTTGAAGGCACTACGCGCACTCACGGAGCGCAGCGGCATTGCCTTGGTGTTTGACGAAGTCGTCACCGGTTTTCGCTCGCATCCTGGCGGTGTGCAATCTTTATTTGGCATTCGTGCCGATCTGGCGACCTATGGGAAGGTGATCGGCGGAGGTCTGTCGATTGGTGTTGTCGCTGGCAAGCGCGAGTACATGGACGCACTCGACGGTGGTGATTGGCAGTACGGCGACGACTCCATCCCTACCGTCGGTGTTACTTACTTTGCAGGCACCTTCGTCAGGCATCCACTTGCCTTGGCAGCAGCTCACGCTGTCCTCAAGCATTTAAAAGAACAAGGCCCAACACTACAAGAAGGACTCAACACCCGCACTGCCGAGCTGTGCGAGGCCATGAATTCTTTTTGCAAGACGCGCGGCGCAGCGATAGAGATCCGTTTCTTTGCCTCGGTTTGGAGAGTGGTGTTTCTTGAGGAGCATCCCTATCAAGATTTGCTTTTCGCGATGATGCGCAGCCGAGGCGTGCACATACTCGACAATTTCCCTTGCTTCATGACCACCGCCCATCAGGCTGAAGATCTTTCGATCATCTTAGAAGCTTTTAAAGACTCGGTCATCGAATTGCAAGAAGCCACCTTCCTTCCGGGTCGGCAGGAAGATGTTGTGACCACCTTAGATGCCAACCAGCCGCCTGTCCCAGGGGCACGTTTGGGGCGCAATCGAGCGGGTCAGGTCGCTTGGTTTGTCGAAAATCCGGCGGAGTCTGGCAAGTACGTGGAAATGAAATGAGTACACCAGGCGACAATAGTGGTCGGACAAACCAAATGCCGAAGCGCGCGGCGCAAACCCATCAGGCCGCCGCGTTAGACGGGCTGTCCGAGCCGCAAATGGAATCCTCCATGGACCCCAACGTCGATCCCAACTTTGACCCCTTTGCGAGCGCAGACCTTGAGCGCGTTGCTCCGAGCACGGAAGCCCAGCGTGAGGTTTGGCTGGCCAGCCAACTCAGTGTGGAGGCCAGTCTAGCCTTTAATGAAGCCGTGTTGATTCGACTGAAAGGGCCGTTGTCCATCCAGGCCATGAACAATGCTTTGCAGCTCCTGGTGACTCGTCACGAATCTTTGCGAGCCAACTTTAGTGCCGACGGTTTGCAGTTTGTAGTGTCCAGCGCGACGGTCTTCCAAGCCAGCTTTGTTGATTTGGTCGCTCCGCCCTCTTGCGACTCCGGCCTCCAACAGTATGCCGAAGCCGCCGTGCGTGCGCCCTTTGATTTGTCCAAAGGCACGCTGTTCCGAGCTCAACTTATCGCTCTCGGAGAATTTGATCATGCCTTGATCTTGAGCGCGCATCACATTATTTGCGACGGCTGGTCGTTTGCTGTCCTCGCGACCGATTTGGCCGCTTTGTACTCTCTGCAGACCAGGGGCTCAGGCTTGCCGGCACCGGTGCTCGATCAATACAGCGCCTATTGTTCCCAGGAAATTCAATGGCGCGCTAGCGCCGAGCATTTGCGCGACGAACAGTGGTGGGTGAAGCAGTTTGATACCAGTATTCCCAGTCTAGATTTGCCCCTGGATCGCGCCCGGCCTGCATTTCGTGGCTGCGCCTCAAAGCGTTCAGACCATGATCTTTCGCCTGAGCTTTTGTTGGGCTTGAAGAAATTGGTGGCAAGAAATGGCGGCAGCCTTTTTGGCGCCTTGTTGTGTGGTTTTGCGACGACCCTGCATCGCTTGACGGGGCAAGACGATCTCGTTGTCGGCGTGCCCGCGGCGGGCCAAATGTCGGGCGAGATGCCTGGACTGATCGGACATTGCGTCAATTTGCTGCCAGTGCGTCTCAAGGTCCGGCCCGAGCTACGCACGGGTGAACAATTGCAGACCATGCAAGCCACTTTGCTCGATGCCTTCGAGCGCCCACGCTTGACTTTTGGAACCTTGCTCAAGTCCTTGCAACTCAAGCGCGACCCTTCACGCCAGCCTCTGGTCAGTGTGATGTTCAATCTCGATCAGGCCATCGATGAAAACATGCTTCGTTTTCAGGGGCTCGTCGCGAGCCTGCATTCGCTACCCCGAGCCTTTGAGAACTTTGAGCTGTTCCTCAATATCACTCCCCATGCCTCAGGCTTGAGGCTGGAGTGCCAATACAACTCTGATCTCTTCGATGAAGAGACAATTCAGCATTGGCTAAGAGGCTACGCACAAATTCTCAAGGGATTTGTAGAGGCACCAGATGCAGTATTGAGTAGCCTGAATGTCCTAGATGAAGCGCAGGCCAGGCTCGTCCAGAGCTGGAACGATGCGCCTGAGAATGTCGCGGCGGAGAGTGTTGCGGCTGAAGTTGTTGTGGCTGAAAGTGTTGTAGCTGAAAGTGTTGTAGCTGAAAGTGTTGCAATGGCGCGCGTGACTACCGAGGACGCGCAAGGCCCACAACATGAAGGGTTTCAACTAAAAGGACTGCGACAAAATCACGCCGACCGCTTGCAGGCCTTGCTCAGCCAGCATGCCCTCAGCTTTCCCGACGATGTTGCTTTAATTGCTGGACGAGCCCGCCTGACCTACTCGGAACTCGCCAAACGGGTGTTTCGTCTCGCCCGCTTGTTGCGTCAGAAAGGAGTGGCTCCTGGGGCTCTGGTCGGAATCTGTCTCGGGCGCTCTGCCGATATGTTGGTGGCTGTTTTGGGCGTGCTAGAGGCTGGGGCGGCCTTTGTGCCGCTCGATCCGAGCTTTCCAAGCTCAAGACTGAGCTTTATGGTGGAGGACGCCAAACTCGCGCTTATTGTGTCCGATAGCGCTACCATTCAGCAACTTCCCTGGCCACAGGATTCGGAGGCGAATCCGACCGTATTATTGGATCGTGATGCAGCGCAACTCGCCGCACTAGCACCCGATCCTGTGCCGCTAGAAGTTGATGTCACCTGGCTTGCTTCGCAGCCCGCCTATGTGCTCTACACCTCGGGATCCAGTGGTCAGCCCAAAGGTGTGGTGGTAGCGCGCCCGGCGCTTAGTAATTTCTTGGAGAGCATGGCCAAGCGTCCGGGGTTGCGGCGTCGCGATCACCTGCTGGCGGTGACCACCTTATCGTTTGACATCAGCTTGCTGGAGCTACTTCTGCCTCTGAGTTGTGGTGCAACGGTCGTGCTTGCTTCACGTGAGCAGGTGCTGGATGGTCAAGCCATGATCGACCTCATCGATACCCACAACATCAACGTGATGCAAGCCACACCCTCAGGGTGGCGGGTGCTGTTGGATGCCGGTTGGCCCGGACGGGCAGGCCTCAAGGCCCTGGTGGGCGGAGAGTCGTTGCCGAGAGACGTCGCTGAGGCTCTTCTTGAGCGCTGCGCCGAAGTATGGAATATGTACGGCCCCACCGAGACGACCATTTGGTCGACCTGCTGCAAGCTTGAAGCGCCCCTGGCGGGCATTTCCATCGGGAGTCCGATCGCCCATACTCAAATTCTGGTTTTGGATACGGCGGATCAGAGCTGCGCGATTGGCGCACGCGGTGAGATTTGTATTGCCGGACAGGGCTTGGCCCTTGGCTATTGGAGGCGCGCCGAACTCAGCGCCGAAAAATTCGTCACTTTACAAACCAGTAGCGGGAGCGGTCTACGCATCTATCGCACCGGAGACCTGGGGCGCTGGCGCCACGATGGTCAGCTCGAACATCTCGGTCGACTTGATGCTCAGATCAAATTACGTGGCTATCGAATTGAGCTCGGCGAGATCGAATCTGTGCTCGCGCGCCAAGAGAAGGTTGCCGACTGCGTGGCGATGGTGCGTGAGGATGAGCCGGGCGATATGCGTCTCGTAGCCTATGTGTGCCCGGAGGCTGGTGCCGTCTTGGACGCGGAGCATTTGCGAGGCCAATTGAAAGGCCTGTTGCCGGACTATATGGTCCCACAAAATATCCTGATCTTGACAAACCTCCCGCGACTACCGAACACCAAGATTGATCGTCAAGCCCTACCTTCGCCGCGCTCCTTGGTGGATTCCGAGATCGAGTTGAATACGGGCGCCGGATCAGCGTCAAACATTGGTGCATCGAAACCCGCGACTGACTTAGAAAAGGAACTCGCGGTCCTGGTCGGCAAGTTACTCGGTGTGGTTGATGTCGGGCGCCATCAGGACTTCTTCTCCCTTGGCGGACATTCTCTCAGCGCCGCTCAACTGGTGGCTCGAATTAATCGACAGCTTGACGCCAAACTGTCACTACGAATGATTTTCGAGTCGCCCACTGTGGCCGGCCTGGCTCAGCTTATCGAAATCCAGAAAAGTGATCGCAACGCGATAGACCAAATCGAGCGGCGCACCGAGCGCAATTTAGCTCCTTTGTCCTTGGTGCAAGAGAGGCTTTGGTTCCTGGAGCGTTTACATCCTGGTCGTGCTCACTACAACACTCCTTCCGCCCATCGCTTGCGGGGCCCGCTCAATATTGCCGTGCTGCAAGCGGCCTTTGAACAGGTGATCCAACGCCAGGAGGTTTTGCGCACGGTGGTTGAGGTCGATGGCGATATGGCCATGCAAAGAGTCGTCGGCAAAGTTACGCTTCATTTGGAGCTGCTTGAGGATCTTTCCAGCGAGCCCGCCGATCAGCGCGAAGCCGAGCTACGACAGCGCCTGGATGCTTTGATCGAAGAGCCGATTGCCCTTCAGAAAGCTCCGATGTTTGTGGCCAAGCTGTTTAAAATCGCCGAGGAAGAACACGTGCTGTTTTTCATGCCCCACCATTTCATATGGGACGGCTGGTCGTTCGACCTTTTCTACGATGAGGTTTCGGCAAGTTACCTGGCTGGGCTGGAGGGCAAACCGCCTAAGCTGCCCGAGCTTTCGGTGTCTTACGGCGATTTCTGTGCTTGGCAAAAAAACTGGCTCAAGAGCGCCGAGTTCGCCACTCAATTGGATTACTGGAAGGCCAAGCTGGTCGGGCACCATGAAATTCGAGCGCTCAACACCGACTATCCACGACGCGCCTCCATGTCCGGGCGCGGCAGTACCGAGTGGATCAAGCTGGATCGGCCCTTGGTCGCTCAACTTCGCAGCTTGGGAGTTGGTGCCGAGACGACACTGTTCACGGTCTTGCTTTCAGCGTTTAGTCTGCTCTTGGTCACCCTCGGTAGTGCTCAGCGGCAATCGATTGGCATTCCCGTCAAAGGCCGTAGTCGTCCCGAGACTGAAAGTCTGATGGGCTATTTCACGAATCTTCTGCCTCTCATGGTCGAGATGGATACAAGCTTGACGTTTGCGAACTTGCTTGAGCACATTAAGCGAGAGCTTCTGGGCGCCTACGCGGCGCCGGACGTGCCGATTGAACATTTGCTGTCCTCAATGACTGGCGCTGGCTCAGGCCGCCCGCTCTATTTGGCGTTGTTTTCGTTCCAGGACGCTCGCCAGCGACCGATTGATTGGGGCAACCTCAAGCATGAGCGTCTGGAAGTCGCCCAAAAGGGCGCGACCGAGGATTTCGGTCTTTGGCTGGTCGAAAGTGAAGCGGGCTTAGTGGGAGGACTGACCTACAACACAGACCTCTATCGCCCCGATAGTGCACGCCAGTTGCACCAAAGGTTTGTCGCACTCTTGCAGGCCATCAGCCAGGACCCACAAGCGAACATTTCGGATCTTTTGGGCGCGGTACAGCCGGAGGGAAGTAAGCCGGCGGACGTCCAAGTACCCGCTATGGGCGCACCAGGGTCTGCACGCACAACACCAGACGAATCGCTCGGCTCGAGGACGGCGAGTGCTCAAGTCGGCAGCGCTCCAATATCGGAGGCTGAAAAAACAATGACGCAGATCTGGATGTCTGTGTTGCAGGTTAGTACGATTGAGCCGCAGGACAACTTTTTTGATCTGGGTGGCAATTCTCTGCTCGCCATGAATGCGGTCGCCTTGGCTGAACAGCATTTTGGTACCAAGGTTGACGCACGTCGCTACGTCTATGAGAGCCTGGCCCAGCTCGCGAGTGCTTATCAGACGCAGCTCGGCGTGGTTAAGGCCAAGAAGAGCGGTCTGCTCGGTCGACTTTTCGGGGGCCGTGGTGAATCGCGCTAGGCCTTCCGAACTCAATAATTTTGGAGAACCCATTAAGCCTCGCGACTCATCCGGCGCGGTGGACTTATGGTTTATTGCATTAGATCAAGAAGCGGCAAGGGTCAGGCATTTTGGGGAAACGCTAACCGATTCTGAACAACAACGCGCGCAGCGCTTTGCCCGGCAAAGGGATCGTGCTCGTTATGTGGTTGGCCGCTATGCGATGCGCAAGGTTTTGTCGCGAATATTGAACATCGCGCCTAAAAAAGTTGCACTTGGCCTGGGCGCTCACGATAAGCCTGGCTTGATCGACCATGCGAAGCTTGGCTTTAACCTGAGTCATTCGGGCGGGTTGGCGGTTTTAGCCGTCGTGGACGGCTCACTGAGCGGGGGCTCGTCCGCACCGCAGCCCTGCGAGGTTGGGGTTGATATTGAATCGACGCAGAGGCTCACGGACCCTGAAACATTGTTCAGGCATTGTCTTTGCAAGCGTGAACTTCAGGGCCTGCTTGCCTTGAATAAGGACGAGCAGCGCGAGGTGTTCTTTGAGATTTGGGTGCGCAAGGAGGCCTGCTTGAAAGCCTTGGGCATCGGTTTTGAAATAGAGCCGCACAGCTTTGATTCTGGTTGGTGTTTTAGGACTCCGGGTACATACTCTGACCAAGGAGTTATCGTTAATATTGCAGACCGTTCGACAACAATAGTTTCGCAACTTAAGAATATGGGTGCAGCACTTGAGGTTTTAGGCTTTGACGCAAATTTAGGCGATCTTGACGGAGAAAGGACTATCCCAGTTTCACCACTGCATTGGCACGGAGCCATTGCCCTCGTTGATAAAATTCCTCTACCAAGTATCCGACGTTTTGAGTTTCATGAAGGCTGAGAAGTACTAGTTATGCGGCCATTTCGTTTTCGTGCGCACACTGCGGGTCTCGATGAAGCATCGTCGGTCACCGAGATGTACGGTTATTTGTCGCTTCCTAGCCAGGGGGGCCATCCACAGCAGGGTGTGGTGTTGTGCAACCCGTTTGGGCAGGAGGCTGTGCGCAGCCATCGCATGTATCGAGTGCTATCGGAGCGACTCGCGCGAGCCGGGGTCGCCTGTTTGCGTTTTGATTATCTCGGTACTGGCGACTCCGACGGGGACGAGGAGCAAGTGACGCTGACGAGCTGCGTTGAAAATACCCTGCGCGCGGATCAGGAGCTGCGCCGTGTGACGGGATGCACGCATGTCAGTTGGCTGGGACTTCGGTTCGGGGCGACGGTTGCAGCCTATGCATCGATCAGCGCACAACATAAACCTGATCGCCTTTTCCTTTGGGATCCAGTCGAAGACGGGGCGACTTGGGTCGCGCAGCTTAAGCGAGAACATGAACTAGCCTTACTGGCCTTGGATTTCTGGCGCCCTGGCGGCCATCTAAAACTGGCGTTGCACGCACCCGCCAGACCAAAGCTTCTCGGCCAGGGCGACATGACGTCGACTCAGGAGGTCGCTATTTTTGAGTCCCAAGGCTTTCTCGTGAACGAGCAGCTTCATCAAGAAATCCGTACCATCAAACGCGAATCTTACGAAGCTGTTCGTTGCAGCCGCTTGATTGTTATTGCGGCGGGCGAGGGGCAGCGCAAGAGTCTTGCGGGTCTGGAAAACGCCAGGCGTATTTTGTCTTATGAGATGACTCAGGTGGCCCCTTCGCAGTGGAATAGTGACGAAGCAATCAGTGCGGCGATCGTGCCCAATGATGTGATCTCGCTTGTGCTTGCAGAAATGGCGGGGGGTGGTCAATGAAAGAAAGTCTGATTCAGTTTGGCGAGAGTGATCGCTTAGTGGGCACCTTGCTGGAAGCGCCCAATTTGGACGTCACTAGTTCCAAGGCATTGCCGCGAGTGGCCGTGCTGACCTTTAACGCTGGATTGATTCCACGCACGGGTCCGCATCGATTGTGGGTCAAGTTAGCGCGACGCTTAGGTCGCGAAGGACTGAGTTCTTTTCGATTTGACTTGAACGGCCAGGGCGATAGCACCCAGGTCCCCTCGACCATGGCCTTTGAAGCGCAGGCCGCGCAGGACATCGTGAGCGCGATGGATGCAGTCTTTGCACGGACAGGCATCGAGCGCTTTGTGTTGGCGGGGATCTGTTCAGGCGCAGCGCTCAGTTATAAGGCGGCGCTGATCGATCCTCGGGTGGTGGGTTGCGCCATGATCGATATCTACATGTACCCCACATGGCGTACCCGTTGGGTGCTGCTGCGACACAGAATTCCCCAGGAAGGGCTTCCGGCAATGCTGGTGCGATGGGCGACGCTGCGCTTTAAGTTGCTTAAAAACCGCATCATCAAAGCGCCACCGACTAAGCGTGCGCCGAGCGCCTTGCCCGGATTAAATCGGCCAAGTCCAGACGAATTTGCGGCGGGACTACAAACTCTCTTAAATCGGCAGACCAGACTGCTACTGATCTATACCGGAAGTTTTCTTTATAACTACAACTACAAGAATCAGTTTCAAGATCGCTTCAAGGCCTACAGAATCTCCGGGCCCTTGCGAGTCGACTTTGATCCCCAAATTGACCACACCGTCACCGAACTTTCTGCACAGGAGTTTGTGCTCGACAAACTAGGGCGCTGGATCCGCGAAATCTAAATCGAGTCCGGCGACCTTTCGGCCAGCCGGACTGGTTCGTTCGTCAAGCCGCTAGGCGCTTTTCCAGAGCGACCTTAATCGCCTTTAATTCCTCGGGCAGGTGATGCTTGAGTTTCTCAAACAATTCAGTATGCAAGGTGAGCTCATGTCTCCAAGCCGCCTTATCGATGGAAGTGATCTTGGCATAACTGGCTTCTGGGAAGTCGATCCCAGTCCAGGTAATGTCGCTGTACTGAGGCGAGGTGCCAAACACATGCTCAACACCTTTAGCGGTGCCTTCAATGCGCTCCAACATCCACTTCAAGACCCGCATGTTCTCGCCAAAGCCCGGCCAAACGAACTTGCCGTTCTCATCGGTACGGAACCAGTTCACGCAGTAGATGCTCGGTACAAGCGCATCTTTTTCGGCAAGCTTTTTACCCATGCTGAGCCAATGCGCGAAGTAGTCACTCATGTTGTAGCCGCAAAACGGAATCATCGCGAATGGGTCGCGCCGAACCACACCTTCTTCGCCGACAATCGCCGCCGTGGTTTCCGAGCCCATCGTGGCCGCCATGTACACGCCTTCTTCCCAGTTACGAGCTTCGGAGACGAGAGGTACGGTGGTTGAGCGACGACCGCCGAAGATGAAGGCATC
>JANLRI010000202.1:0-2689 GCA_031361565.1 Betaproteobacteria bacterium
CTGCAGTCGGCTCATCCATGATGACCACATGTTGTGCGAAGGCCGCTGCGCGAGCTACCGCTACGCATTGGCGCTGCCCGCCCGACAAGGTTTCTACGGCCTGGGTCATCGAACGAATTCCGACCTTCAAATCTGCCATACGTTGAACAGCCTGATCCAACATGGCTCTCTTATCCATCCAGCGCAGCCAGGCCATGAGCGGATTAGAGGTAATGATTTCTCGGCCCAAAAACAAATTTTCCGCAATGGTCATGGCGGGGGCCACCGCCAAATCTTGATACACGGTTTCGATGCCCAACTTACGGGCACTGATAGGCGACTTAAAATGCACCCGAGCGCCATCGAGGAAAATCTCTCCACTATCCGGCACACTGGCTCCAGAAAGCACCTTGATTAAAGATGATTTACCTGCGCCGTTATCACCGATGACGGCAAGAATCTCTCCGCGTCGAAGTTCGAAATCAACGCCATCGAGGGCGGTGACTTGCCCGAAGCGTTTGACCAGGCCGCGAGCCTCCAGCACCGCGACCGGTTTAGGGTGAAGCCCCGCATCGAACGAACTCCCATTCTGAATATTCACTTCGGCCAACTTGGGCTCAGCATTCATATCAGCGCCCCTGCTTGCGCGAACTTGGATCCACGGCGACCGCCAGGATCACCAGCACGCCGGTAATCAGCGTCTGCACCACCGAGGGTACGCCCATCAAGGTCAGGCCATTGCGGAACACACCCACGATGACCGCGCCCACTAGCGAGCCGAGAATAATGCCACGCCCGCCAAACAGGCTCGTCCCACCCAGAACCACGGCCGTGATGGTATCTAAATTTTCAGTCTGTCCGGCCTGAGGGTCGCCCACCCCGGTGCGCGCAATCGACAGAAGTGCAGCGAGACCATAAAAAAAACCCGCTATGACGTAGACCAAAATCAGTACCTTCTGGACCGGGATGCCGCTCAAACGCGAGGCTTCCGCATTGTTGCCCACCGCGTAAATATGTCGCCCCGGTGCGGTGTCGTTAAGCATGCGCCAGGCAATCACGTAAAGGATCACCATGAGTACGGTCCCCCAACTGATTTGCGTGCCACCCAGTGCGAAAGTATTTCCAATCGCAGTCAAGCTCTCCGGTAAATTTTGGACCGTTTGAGAGGAGGAATAGAGCTGGGTGACGGCGAAGGCAATGTTCATAGTGCCCAAGGTCACAATAAAGGCCGGAAGCTTGGCTCGAGTGACCAACAGGCCATTGAGCAGACCAAAACCGCAGGTGACGGCCAGGCCACAAAACACCGCCAACAATGGATGTAAGCCTTCTTCGACGGCCAGTTTGGTCATCACCATCGAGCCCAGCGCCATGACCATGCCGCAAGACAAATCGATCCCGGCGGTGAGAATGATCAGGCTCTGACCAATGGCCAAAACCCCGACCACCATGATCTGTTGCAAAACCAGTGAGAGATTTTCCCCGCTTAAGAATCGATCCGACTGACTCGCAAAGAAAGCACAGGCGGCGAAAAGTGCGAGCCAAGGGGCCAGCGCGCCCCATGGCAAGCGGGCGAGTGGTCCAATCTTAAGATAGGACATCAGACACTCGCCTCTTCTAAGTGCGCTAAAGACGAAAGATTACTTCATACCCCAACACAGATTCAGGCCAGTCTTGGTATCTTTACTATCAACGCCCTTGATTGCTTTATGGGCAATCAATGTCACACCGGTATCCACATAACCGGAGGCCTTTTTGCCACTCTTGGCAAAATCCATTCCGGCTGCGACACCCATGGCGGCCATCTTCAAAGGATATTGCTGAGATGTCGCGGCGATGACGCCGGAAGCGGTATCTTTAATGCCCTGACAGCCGCCGTCCACAGACACAATCATCACATCCTTCTTGCCTGCTTTCTTCAAAGCGTTATGGGCACCAGCGGCGGCAGGTTCGTTAATCGTGTACACCAGATTAATGCTCGGGTCTTTCTGCAAGCAGTTTTCCATGGCGGTTTGCCCCTTCGCCGCATCACCGAAACTATCCGCCATACACACCACGGCACCGTCTTTCGACAGTTCGTTCGACTTGGCATCCGCAGCCGGCAATCCGAACCCTTTCATGAAACCATTGTGGCGTTGCGCGCCGACCGGATGACCGGGGAACAAATCGAGCGTGGCGATCTTGGCAGGCTTACCACCCAAAGCGGCTTTGGCATATTCACCAATCAACACACCGGCTTTGTAGTTGTCGGTCGCGAACAGCGCATCGGCGCCCTCGAAGGGGCTATCGAGAGCAATCACCTGCACACCCTTAGCTTGGATCTTTTTAACCGTAGGGATGATGGCATCACCGCTCGAGGTGATCAGGATCGTCTTGGCACCGGCAGAAGCCATGTTTTCCAGCGCGGCAATTTGTGCCGCGGTATCGCCATCTTGTTTTCCCGAGGCCGTGAGCAACTTCGCCCCCACCTTCTTAGCTTCGGCAGCCGCCCCTTCTTTCATTTTGACGAAGAACGGATTGGTTTCGGTCTTGGTGATCAGGCCGATCACCACGGGGTCTTTTGACCAGGCCGCACTGCTCAGGCTAAGCATGGCCGCAGCAACTACAACCGCGCCTAAACAAGAATTTCTGGCCGAGGTCGAGTTCTTAAGGAATGTTGTTTGGGTTTTCATTGGGCTGTCTCCTCAGTGTTTTTAAAAATCCGAACCCAACT
>JANLRI010000203.1:0-6642 GCA_031361565.1 Betaproteobacteria bacterium
CCACCCTCTGTGCCGCTCGTGATTTACGCGATCTTGACGGAGCAAAACATTGCCAAGCTGTTCGCTGCGGCGATGGTGCCGGGCATCATCGCGATGCTGGGCTACATGATTGCGATTGCGATTTACGTTCGTCTGGTACCGGGTCATGCTCCCGAACAAGACGCGGTGTCCAAGAACAATATTTCGAGTGCCTTACTTGGCATTGGTCCGATCGCAGCCATCTTCGTGATCGTTTTTGGCGGTATTTATGGTGGATTTTTTACCCCCACGGAGGGCGCGGCGGTCGGAGCTTTTGCGACCTTTATCGCTGCTTTGCTTAAACGGGAAATGACTTGGAGCAAGTTTAAGAACTGCTTCTATGCCACGGCCGAGAGCTCGGCCATGATCTTTTTGATTTTCTTGGGGGCGGACCTGATGAATGCTGCCTTGGCCCTCACTCAAGTGCCGGCACAGCTCGCCCAGGTGGTGGGTACGTGGGGCTTATCCCCGGTCATGGTGGTCGCCGCCATTATGCTGCTTTACGTGGTGCTTGGGGCAGTCATGGATGAGTTGTCCATGATATTGCTGACCGTTCCCATTTTCTTTCCGATGATCATGGCGCTCGACTTTGGCATGAGCAAAGAATACACGGCGATCTGGTTCGGCATCATGGTTCTGATGACGGTAGGGTTTGGGATGTTGGCGCCTCCGGTCGGGCTGAATGTCTACGTCGTCAACGGCATGACCAAGGGCCGGGGCGATGCCGTGCCGATTGCTGAGAGCTACCGTGGCGTGATGCCGTTCCTGATTAGCGACACCTTACGCACCCTGCTGCTGCTGTTTTTCCCGACGATTTCCTTGTATGTGCTGAGGTTTATGCAATAAGTCTTTGGCTTGAAGCGATTCTTCGCGTATTTTCGCTCAACCTTTCGGCGCCATGCGCGTTATGCTGGTTATTGGTATTTTTGTTTTGCTTCTTTCGGAGTTTCTACTATGGTTCAACGTCGCACCCTGCTTAAATCCGGCCTAGCGGCTGCAGTGGGCGCCACGGCTTTGTCTGCTTTGGCGCAGCAAACCGTGACGCTTAAGTTTCACACTTTCATGTCGCCCCAGTCCAATGTCTGGCTCAACATGCACAAAGCTTGGATGGACAAGGTCGAGAAAGATTCCGGCGGCCGCATCAAATTTGAAGCGTATCCCGCGATGCAGTTGGGCGGCACGCCCGTGCAGTTATACGATCAGGCACGCGATGGCGTTGTGGACATTATCTGGACCTTGCCTGGTAACACCGCTGGCCGCTTCCCCCGCATCGAAGTCTTTGAACTCCCGTTCATGATGACCAATGCTGAAGCCACGTCGAAAGCTTATTGGGAGTACGTGCAAACCGTTGCCCCAGACGAGTTCAAAGACGTGCAGGTATTGGCACTCCAGGTCCACGGGCCTGGCGTCATCCATACCGCAGAGAAGCCAGTTAAATCGGTGGGCGACCTCAAGGGACTCAAAATGCGTGCCCCCACCCGCCAAGTCACAAAGCTGTTGGGAAGCTTGGGCGCGACCCCTGTCGGCATGCCTTTACCGGGCATTCCTGATGCGTTGAGTAAGGGCACCATCCAAGGTTGCGTCATTCCTTGGGAAGTGGTGCCCTCAGTCAAAGTGCATGAGCTGACCAAGTTTCATGCCGAGTTCGATCCTGCAGGCGGCGCTCTTTACACCACCACCTTCGTGATGGCTATGAATAAGGCGAAGTACAACAGTTTGCCCGCTGATCTGAAGAAGGTCATTGATGATAATTCCGGCTTGGCGACCTCGGGCTGGCTTGGTAAAACTCAGCAAGCCGGTGACGTAGCAGGTCGCAAGTCGGCCACCGACCGCAACAACACCATTTTCACGGTGGGCGTTGAAGAGGCCCAACAATTTCGTCGTGCCTCGCGCCAGGTTGAAGTGGAATGGGTGGAAGATATGAAGAAGCGTGGCTTTGACGGTCAGAAGTTACTCACTACGGCGCGCAGTTTGATTGATAAGCACACCAAGGCTGGTGGGCCTGTAGCTCCGCCACCGAAGGCCTCCGCTAAAAAGGTTTAACACTTTTAGTACTTGGATTGCCTGCCGGCTACCGGTTTCGGTTCCCGGTTTGCCTTTGGTCGGCTGTGCACGTTTGATGTAATGAACGCCATCCACTGACGACTCAGTACGCGATACGTAACCGCACTCTTAACGAGTCAGACCCAACGAGCAAACTCAGCGAGCTAAACCACCAATGTTCAAAAGAATTTTACTTCTCACCTTCGTTCTAGTGCTCGGTGCCTGCGCTCCCTTGGTGACCCAAAGCCCAGGCCAAGGCCTGTCCCCTGTGAATGCAATTAAGGACGGCGAAGACGCTCATGTGATTTTGTTCGGCCATGACGTGGTTAGTTATTTCACAGAAAACACGCACAAAATGGGCTCCCCGGCCATTAAGTCAGTGTACAAGGGCGTGACCTTCCGTTTCTCGAAAGCCGAACACAAAGTAATGTTCGATAAGGAGCCGGAAAAGTACATCCCACAATTTGGTGGCTATTGCTCCAATGGTGTGGCCTATGGAATTCCATGGGGTGGGGATGCAGATACATGGCGCATCATTGACGGCAAGCTTTACATTTTCGGTGGCAAAGGCTCCTTGGATGCTTTTCTGCTCGACGTTCCGAAAAATCTTGCCCTCGCCAACAAGTATTGGAACGAGGAAATCAATGGTTCCAATGCTTTCTTTCAGCGCACCAAGCGCACCACCTATTCAAAAGTACCGCATTACAAATCGGGTGCTGAGTTAGCGGCCGAAGTGGCGAAGGCTCAAGGCGCG
Source organism: Betaproteobacteria bacterium (assembly GCA_031361565.1). Classification (GTDB taxonomy): domain Bacteria; phylum Pseudomonadota; class Gammaproteobacteria; order Burkholderiales; family Burkholderiaceae_E; genus JAPOKJ01. The sequence continues at coordinate 2,816 of JANLRI010000203.1, forward strand.
AAGTAAGTCAGGGTTGCGTAACTTGCGAGGCGGCCTCGAGCGTAATCTTTTTAGAAAGCCGGGTTGGGCCAAACCGCCCGGCTTCCACCGTGACGGCGATCAGCATGAGCATCTACCAGGCCCATTGCCGTGGCAAGGGCCGCCCCGCTTTGAATCTTCGTAAGGCAAGTGGATAACACTTTCTTCTCTTGACGACTGAGTTCGGTCAATACCGAGTGATGCACTTCCACGACTTTTGGAAAAATTTGCTCATACATGGTTTGACCGGAGGCGGTAAGACCGATGGTGGCTCGTCGCCCGTCACCCGGAACGGCTCGCCGGTAAATCAATTTCTTCGCCGAAAGCCCTTTGAGGGTTTTGGAGGCTTGTGATTGATCTACGGTCGTTTTTGCCGCCAAATCGGAGGGCGACATCGGACCTAGTGCGGCCAACATGGCGATGAACTGCCAAGCTTCTCGGGTGATTCCATAGCGTCCCTCGATGCGATGACAAAATGATGACAGGTAATGGATTTTGTCCATTATCGGACATGTCGCTATCCTTGTGCCCTCACAAGGGCGATTATGAATACCTCAATTGATGTCCGAAGCGCAAATGCGCGGCATATGCTCCACCCAATGGTGGATACCAAGGTGCCTCAAAGCAACCCGCCGTTGATCGTAGAGCGAGGTGAAGGGGTTCACGTTTTTGATATTGACGGCAAACGATATTTGGATACGGTCGCCTCGCTTTGGAATGTCAATGTGGGGCATAACCGACCAGAGGTGATCGCGGCCATTACCGCGCAACTCGGGAAGCTTGCTTATTACTCCACTTTTCAAAACACTTCGAACTCCCCGGCGATTGAACTGTCATCGCGCCTGATGACGATGTTCGCTCCTGAGAAGATGGCGAAAGTCCTTTTCTCCTCCGGCGGGTCCGATGCGATTGAAACGGCGATGAAGCTCGCGCGTCAATACTGGAAGCTCGAAGGCAAGGCGGGACGGGTCAAGTTTCTGTCTTTGAAGTGGGGCTACCATGGCGTGCACTTTGGCGGCGCCTCGATTAACGGCAACCCTCGATTTAGAACCGCTTACGAGCCGCTCATGCCGGGTTGCTTTCAGGTGGAGGCCCCGTATGCTTATCGCAATCCCTGGAATGAAAATGATCCGGCGAAATTGGCGAGCCTATGTGTTGCAGACCTCGAGCGCACGATTCTCTATCAAGATCCTCAGACTATTGCTGCTTTTGTCGCCGAGCCCGTGCTTGGGGCAGGTGGCGTCATCGTGCCGCATGAAAGCTATTGGCCTGCCCTAGGTAAGTTGCTCGATAAGCATGGCATTCTGTTAATCAGCGATGAAGTGGTGACCGGTTTTGGCCGAATTGGTTCGCTTTGCGGCGCGCGCCCCTGGGGTGCGGCCCCAGACATAATGGCGATGGCTAAGGGTATTAATTCCGGCTATGTGCCACTGGGAGCGACCTTGGTGAACGAGCGTGTAGCGAGCGCATGGAACAGACCGGATGTCCCGGCTTCCATGATGCATGGCTACACCTATTCGGGTCACGCCCTAGCGTGCGCGGCTACTGCCCGGTCTCGGTACTTTTCTTTGGGCTGGCCGTGTTGGAAGAGTTGTCCGGTATCAAGACTGCGGCCGAGGGCCCGTTCACGCCCCAGCATGATTTAATGCCAGGGCAAAGGCTCCTGCCGGATCAGACAAGCTTGATTGCCCAGCTCGGTGATGATTTTAAGAAAGAGCTAGATCAGTATTGGACTTAAAGAAAGGAATAGAGATGACCCACACCAAGGAATCGTTGCAAGCGCTGATTGATCCCATGTTGCCCGGACTTCTGGGAGTTAAGTTGACCGAAATTAGTGACGAGCGAGTGTGTGCTGAAATGTTGGTTCGCCCGGAGATCACCACGGGTGGCGGTATTTTGCACGGCGGCAGTTACATGGCTTTTGCGGACACTCTGGGGGCGGTGGGTACCGTGATCAACTTACCTCCGGGTAAGCGCACCACGACGACCGACTCCAGCACCAAGTTCATGGCTGGCGCAAGAGTTAACACCACGGTGACCGCGGAATGCGTGGCCTTGCATCGCGGTCGCACGACGATGGTGTGGCAAACCTCGATCCGTAACGCAGAGGGGCGACTCTGTGCCGTGGTGACTCAGACGCAAATTGTGCTTGATGCGCAGGGGTAACAATGGTTTCCTATCCTGTTATCTTGAGTTCTTTCGATTTACACGACGCTTATCTTTCTGGAGCCGCTCATGAGCCTTCGATCCATCCTCTTCAATCGAGCTGATATGCCTACATGGGTCGCCGCGCCGCAACTGTGGTCACCTTGTCGAACTTGGCTCCGCGGTGCCGCGATGGCCAGCGTCGCGATGCTGCTGTCTGCCTGCGCTCAGCTTTCTACAAGTCCGTCCAAGTCGTCGATTAACCCCGCACCTCTCGACGCTTATATGCAACAGGTGGAGCGCGATGTGCGCGCGGGAATCATTCCAGGTGCTGTACTACTGGTTGCGCGAGACGGGAAAGTGCTCTACCGGAAGGCGGTCGGTAAGCAAGACCCCAAGGCAGACAAGGCGATGGGGGTGGATTCTCTCTTTCGTATCTACTCTATGACCAAGCCGATTGTTTCAGTGGCGGCGCTCATTCTGATTGAAGAAGGCAAAATGGGTCTGGCCGATCCAGTTTCCCAGTACCTTCCCGAACTCAAGAATTTAAAGGTTGGTGTGGAAAAGCAGGGCGCCGATGGCAAACCTACCCTCGATCTGGTCGCTTCGCGCCGCGACATGACCGTGCACGATTTAATGCGGCACATGTCGGGCCTAACCTATGGCGTATTTGGCAACTCCCTTGTAAAAAGCGAGTATTTAAAAGCCGATGTTCGGCCCGGCAGTGGTGACCTCGACTACGACAATGCGGAATTGGTTCGCCGCGTGGGCAAGCTGCCTCTCGCCTTTCAACCTGGCAGCACTTGGGATTACAGTATCTCCACGGACATCCTGGGCGCGCTGGTGGAGAAGGTCTCTGGACAGACGCTCGATGTTTATCTGCAAAACCGCATTCTCGGCCCTCTAAAGATGAACGATACGGCCTTCTGGGTGCCGCCTGAGAAGCAAGGTCGCATTGCTGAGGCGTTCGCGCTGGATCCGGATAGCAAGCAACCCGTGCCGTTGTTCGAGACACGCAAGGCGCCTAAGCTCCTAGCGGGTGGAGCGGGTCTGGTGGCAAGCGCCGATGATTACGCTCGCTTCGCCCACATGCTGGCGGGCGGCGGTATGCTCGACGGTGCGCGCATCCTGTCGCGTAAATCGGTGGAATGGATGACCCATGACCACACCGACGGTGCGCGCGGCCCGGCCTATGCACCTGGTCCCGGTTATGGCTTTGGCTTAGGTGTGGCGGTGCGTCTCGAAAATGGACAGGCCACCATTCAAGGCTCCAAGGGTGACTTCCACTGGGGCGGATATGCGGGCACTTTCTGGTGGCACGATCCGGTGGAGAAGTTGGTGGCGGTCTGGATGATCCAGGGGCCGGGGCGCAGCCGCTACTATCGACCTTCGATGCGTAGTGCGGTTTACTCATCACTTGATTAAGAGCCTTGCCCAAGGAATCAGCCGTACCTGGGGAGGCTATTTGCCGGAATGCGAGCTACCGCTTGACGTGAGGCAAGCTACGCTGAAACAAACGAGGGCATCGATGGAAAACCGCCTTTGAAATACGTTTCGTAGGAAGTGTTAAGCCGAAAGGCAAAAGTCAACATAGACTTTCAGTGAAGAGTTAGCCCCGGCCAATCGTAGTCGGGAATTGAAACCTTGCTCTGTGGACGTCGGGT
>JANLRI010000238.1:0-5747 GCA_031361565.1 Betaproteobacteria bacterium
GAATGGCTCACGCGCTTGCGTAGCGCCACCAGCGAATTGGTTGAGCGCAGCCGAAGCATTACTAAAAGCGACAAGGTATTCGATCTCGAACCGGGACACCGCGCAGATGCGCCGCGCATGCGCCGGGTATCCAATCCGGTCGAGCAACACCCGGCCTATTGGGACTACATCAATCAATCGGTGGTGCCGGATATTGTTGCTGACCTGGTCGGCAGCGACGTCAAATACCATCACTCAAAATTAAACTTCAAGTGGGCCTCCGGTGGTGAGGAGGTCAAGTGGCACTATGACATCGGCTTCTGGCCACATACCAACTACTCGCCGGTGACCATTGGAACCTACCTTTACGACTGTGGCACGGAGCAGGGCCCCTTAGGGGTCATGCCGGGCAGTCACCAGATGGAGCCCTTGCCCTCACAGTATGACGAAAATGGCAAATGGACCGGAGCGCTCTCTGCCCCAGATGTCGCCAAACTCGATCAATCACGCGCACGCTATTTGACTGGACCCGCGGGTTCCCTGACCTTGCATAACTGCCGCATGATGCATAGCTCAAAGCGCAACGAATCTGATCTGGGTCGGCCCTTGCTGCTCTATACCTTGTCGTCGGCAGACGCTTTTCCCTATACTTTGAATCCGATCCGCTCAAAGTATGAGCAAGCTATTTTGCGCGGCAAAATGGCCGAGTTTGCCCATCATGACCCGCGCCCCTGCCGGATGCCACCGGATTGGTCTGGAGGTTATAGCTCGATCTTCGCCCTGCAACAGCAGGAGAAGATTGGCGCCGTGGCGATGTAGCTCAGCTTCGAAGGTTTACTTTCCGAATTCCGCATGGCTAGGCTTCCCCTGTCGCGTTTCCAAGCCTATTATTAGAAATCACCGCTGGAGTTCAAGCAAGATGCCACTGAATGTGCCTTACCGCCTTACCCCCCGTCAGCAAGACTTTCGCGAGCGTTATCGCGCCAGAATCGAAACTTGGTACAACGGCTTTGCCCATGTTTTGGTGATGTATGCCGTGGGTACCGGGCTGATCAGCTACTGTTTAAGCCAGATCAAGGGAGCCACCTGGGAATGGCTGCTTATCCTGCCCGTGGCAATCGCCGGAAACTTTATCGAATGGGGCATGCACCGCTTCGTGATGCATCGTCGTGTCGACGTCTTCGCACTTCGCGCCATCTATGAAAGGCACACCCGCGAACATCACCAATACTTCACCGACAGCATGCCGACGATCGACAGGGCGTTTAATCAACGTGAGTTTCGCATCGTCTTTTTCCCTTGGCGCGTGCTGATGGTCATCACGGTGGCCGGGATTTTGTTCGGTTCAATCACGGGTTTACTGCTGGGCAGCAACGCCGGTTACATGGTGCCGATCACCATGTTGGGCCACTACATGCTTTACGAGACCTTCCACTATTGCTGCCATGTTCCCGAGAACAAATTCGTCGAGCGCATGCCCTTCATCAATACCGTTCGCCGTCATCATGCCGCTCATCACAATATGGGCATCATGATGCGACGAAATATGAATCTGACTTTTCCGATTGCGGATTGGTTCCTGGGCAGTAGTGACTTGAAGCGAGGCTTGCTCGGACATCTTTTCAATGGTTACAGCGAAACCCATGTTCGCGAAGAGCTCAAGCCGATCATCGCCCGCTTTAAGCAGGACCATTCTGATGCCACCTTGGATGGTCCGAAGCTCAGTGCGGCAGAGGCTTCTACTCTTGATGGCGCTCGCGCAACGTAGGCTTTCTGTCTAGTAGGCCTACTTTGTGCCCAGAGTAAGCATTCTTTGCGCCGAGATCGAGCTTAGAGTTTCGAGAAGCTGCGCAGATGCCCGATGAGCAATTCACTGATCCGCTGCGGCACTTCATCGGTGAGAAAGTGCCCCGCATCCGGAATCTCGACAAAGCGAAACGGACCATCAACAAATTGTGCGCTCGACTCCGCGGCCAGCCGGCCAACAGTGGCGTCGGCGTTGCCCCATATATAGAGTGTCGGTACTTTTACCTGACCTGCGCTGGCATTTCGGAAGGTGCTGGCACCGGCCCGATACCATTCGATGGCGGCCTCGATCGCGCCAGGCTGACGGAGAATGTCGAGATAGTGTTCGGCCGCATCATCGGGCACTCGCTGATGTTTGTACATCGCTCGAAACCCCGAAAAGTCACTGGCGCGCATCGCCGCCGCAACACCCGGTTGGAGCAGACTCGAATGATGGCCGGAGCGCGCGGCCTGTTCTGGATCACCTTTGAGTGCCATCACGAAGGCCGCCGGATGCGGCCGTGACAGCACTGCCAGACTGAGCATGCGTTGCGGTGCTCGCAAGGCCAAGGTCCAGGCCAGATGACCGCCCCAGTCATGGCCGATCACATGAAATCGCGGCGCGGCCACTGTATCCATCAAAGCCAGCGCGTCACTGATTAGTTGATCCAGGCCGTAAGGCTCGGTGCCGTCTGGCCGCGCGCCACTCGAGTAACCGCGTTGGTCCGACGCATAGGCGCGAAAGCCCGCTTGGCCTAGTACCGGCAACTGCTCACGCCAGGCATGGCGGCTCTGCGGAAAGCCGTGCAGCAACAGTACCGGAGCGCCATCTTTGGGGCCGACTGTGTCGACCGTAAAGCTCAGGCCGCTATGCGAGATCAGTTGGGTTTGAACGGGCGATGCGGCCTGTTTGTTGTTCATGATCTATCCATTTTTCGCGAACAAAGGCGTAGTCTCCCATAGCCAAGTGAGATCGTGAAACTCACACGGCGAAGGCACCGGTACAAATTAGTTCTGAGCGTGTATCACGTCCAGGGATGAAGGATTGACACGTGGAGCCCAACTCGCGACCCGCAGATCAGTCTTGCCAAGAGCAATTTTGCGCAGCTCGGAAACGACATTGGTATCAAGCAAGTAGCTCAAAGAAGATCAGCCGACCGTGATCAGTGATGATCACGGGCCCTAATTTTGTAGACTTTTTGGCCTTGCTTGCATCCAGATTAAATTCGCGACTTGAAAGCGTAGTGGCTCTTCAACAGCGCGAAGAACGATCTTCACACCAGCGTCTTGGTCGGCATTGTCGCCTTTAACCTTAACGGACGAACGGGCACGTAGCAGGGCTAGGCCACCACCGGCCACAATGCCTTCTTCCACAGCTGCGCGGGTTGCGTGCAGTGCGTCCGCATTTGAGTAAAACGCACGCGTTCTTGCAGTTTCTCTTTCGCAAGTCGCTGGTAGCTTCTTCGATCTGGCCACGGATGGATTTAACACGTGCTTCGATGTTCCGTGGCTTCGCCTGCACCGTCGATGATGATGGTGTTTTCCGTTGCCGACTTCGATACGCCGTGGCTTTGCCGAGCTGAGGCAGAGTGGCAAGAGCTTCGCCATCAACTTCTTCAGCGATGATGAGGAGTGGTCGGCCAGCCTTTGCAACTTGCTCAAGGATAGGCAAGAGTTCGCGAATGTTGGAGATCTTCTTATCGTGCAACAAGATAAACGGATCTTCCATCAAAGCCACTTGCTTGTCTGGGTTGTTGATGAAGTAGGGCGAAAGAAAAGCCGCGGTCAAACTTCATACCTTCAACGACTTCGAGTTCGGTATTGAGTGACTTGCCGTATTCAACGGTGATCACGCCTTCTTTACCGACTTTTTCGATCGCTTCGGAAATGATGCGACCGATTTCAACATCAGAGTGGGCAGAGATCGAACCGACCTGTGCAATTTTTTTGTGTGTTGAGCAAGTCGTGGTCGATACCGCGCTTTAGATCGAGGCCAACTGGATTAAGGTCTCTAGTCAATTGCGGGGCAGCGCGATTCGAGAAATACTCAAGGGATCAATCTTTCGGAGACACGCTTGCAAGATATTAATCAGCAGCCAAGGGGGCTGGTTTAGACCATCGACCTTTAGGTTAACCTTATCTACATACCGGGTGTCTCCCACCGAATTTCTACACTTTTCTAATGATGTTGCGCTAGTTGGTTCTTGAGTCTGAAATGCACATTGATTTGTACGGCAGGATGCCGTATAATGTTCCAAAAGAGGTTTTAATATGGCTCAAGGAATGTCAACGGCTCGACTTGAAGCGCGGATCAGCACTGATCTTCATTCAATGCTCAAACGTGCAGCTGAAATCCAGGGGCGGACGATGACTGATTTTGTCGTGACCGCCGTTCAGGCCGCCGCTCAAAGCACCATTGAGCATGCTGAGGTGATTCGGCTGTCAATCGCCGATCAGGAATGCTTTGCCCAAGCACTGTTGTCGCCGCCACGCCCAAATGCGGCATTGAAACGAGCCATTGCACGGCGAAGCAAGCTGCTACGCGCTGAATGAGCCCTGTGCCGTTTCGGCTTGTGCCTCTTGACGCTGCACTTGATCGCACATCGTTCAAGAGCGGGTCAGAACCGTTAGATCGGTATTTCCGGGAGCAGGTTTCTCAAGATATTCGTCGTCGCGTCGCTGCCTGCTTTGTTGCGCTGACTAACGAATCGCGTGTCGCGGGTTACTACACACTTGCTTCCGCTAGTATTTTATTGGCCGATCTTCCGACGGCTTCCGCCAAGAAGCTTCCCCGCTACCCGTCAGTGCCTGCGGTTCGCATGGGGAGACTGGCTGTTGATCAGAATTTTCAAGGTAAAGGCCTGGGCGGCGCATTATTGGCCGATGCGCTTCACCGCGCATCCCGTTCAGAAATTGCCGCCTACGCATTAATGGTCGATGCCCAGGACGACGGTGCAGCGACCTTTTACCGACATCATGGTTTTATCGCTCAACCTGATTCGCCATTGGCGATGTTTTTGCCACTGGCGACAGTTCATTTAATCCAAAAGCCGGGCTTATAAGTCTTGAGGAAACAACATGAAGCCATCGACAGCGCTGAACGCCCATCGCGCTGCCATCCGGCAAATCGTGTCAACCCATCGCGCCACCAATGCGCGAGTGTTCGGCTCGGTCGTTCGCGGGGAGGATACGGAGCAGAGCGACCTTGATATTTTGGTCGATCCGACGGCAGAAACCACGCTCATGGATATCGCCGGAATTCAGGTGGAGCTTGAGGGTCTTTTGGGTGTGACCGTGGACGTGCTCACACCTAAAGCGCTACCCGAGAAATTTCGCAGCATTGTCATCGCTGAGGCCGTTCCTGTATGAGTAACAAAAGCCTTAGGGGTAGGGAAGCCGACGATTGCAAATCGATATGAGGTAAAACGGCGAGGGCTGACATCGCCTGTGCGTTGCGATTGGCGAGGGTCAATAAATCGGCGGCAACTCTCTTTTGAGCCTCAGCTTGCGAAATTACGCAGGACCTCGTGAAGCACGATCAGATCTAAATCGGATTGATCGGTGGCGTCGCCCCGCGCATACGAGCCGATGAGGACAATTTTTGTTGGAACGCTCGATACCGCAGCGACTCTGTCCGCGATTCGTTCGATTAACTGGTTTGAAAAATTGGCCGCGATAGTATCCGTTTTAGCGCTTACTTGAGTTTACGGGAGAGTGATGATGGTGCGCAACTAAAATGGTTTGTGATGATCGCGGGAATGACAAAACATTGGGGCCGGGATCTGATCAGATTGACTGCGAATATCAGCAGTCGATACTAATCGCTAGCCTAGGCGGCGCCGATCAACCGTGATCGAGGCCACCCACTATTCCAAAAAGGATATTTTTTATCGCTCTCTATTGTGGCCAATGCGCTTCTATTGCTGTCAGGAGTTAGCGACTTGCTCTGGTGCGAGTCGCTTGTAGCTTCGTCGATCTGACGT
>JANLRI010000246.1:0-7469 GCA_031361565.1 Betaproteobacteria bacterium
CAAGGGGCCGCCTTGCGCGCCGATCTCACCGTCAGCATGTTGGTGGATAAAACTGGGCTACACACCGGCGACGCCGCGGCCTACGTTGGCGTGGTGCAAATCGAAACTCTAAACTGCTCACAGACCGTCGAAGTGGCAGCAATGCGACCTGCTGCACAACTCCTCAGTAAGGCTTGGCTCATTTCACAAATTCCGTATCGATCACGCATTGCCCACAAGGGTAGCCATGGTTCAGTGTTAATCATCGGTGGTGCACCTGGCATGCGCGGCGCAGCCCTACTCGCCGCATTGGGAGCCCAGGCCGGAGGTGCTGGCAAAGTCTTTCTTCATTTTTTATGTGCTGAGGCGAGCGAAACTTTCGCACTCGCGATGGTTCACCCAAGCCTTTTGCTTTTTCAATCAGAGGGCGCATGGGAGCTCGAGCTGCGTGGTATTGATGCGGTAGTCATTGGTTGCGGTCTCGGGCAATCTGCGCAGGCCCGCGACCTGCTTCTCAAAATTTCTAAGGCCTGTAACGCTTTGGAAAAGCCTTTGATCCTCGATGCCGATGCTCTTAACCTCATCGCCCAGAACGACTCCGATTGCGACGCTTTTTTTGCGAAATCAATACTCAAAGACCGTCCCTGGGTGATGACCCCTCATCCACTCGAAGCCGCTCGGCTCATGGGCCAAAACACCGCCGCAATCCAAGCGGACCGAATCGCTGCCGCCCAGGGGTTGGCGGAGAAGTTTCAATTAACTGTAGCGCTTAAAGGACCCGGTACGGTTGTGGCTTGCTCTTCAGAGCCGAACCCGGCGTCTGCCAATCCGCTTACCCGAGAACTCCCAACAACAGTGATCGCGCCATTCGGCAGCCCAGCGCTCGCGGTGGGCGGAACCGGAGATGTATTAGCGGGATTGATAGGCAGTCTATTAGCTCAAGGTTTTAGTCCTCAGCAATCCGCCCAGATGGGAACAACAATTCATGCTTTGGCGGGCACCCTCTGGAGCGAAACCCGAGCAAAATCTTATGGTTTAAAAGCTGAAGAGCTCCCTCAAAATATTATTGCGATTATGAATTCACTATGAATGCCCAATACGTCAATTCGCTCCACGCCGTCAAGGTTCAAGCCTTAGTCAAACCGACGCGAAGTATCTCAAAGCTGTTACTGGAAGAAGATCGCCTTGAGCGCTTCGCACTAAGCACCTCAGGACTCTATCTCGACTTGAGCCGAACTCCAGTGAATCTTGAAGACTGGTCCCGCCTGCTCGCCTTGGCGCGCAGCGCCGACCTTGAGCGCAAACGAGACGCGATGTTTCAAGGACAGGTGATGAATCCGACCGAGGGACGCAGGGTCTGGCATAGCTTGTTACGTGCCAGCGCGCCGCCCTCTCATGAGGTGAATGGCCGTCAGGAAATTTCTAGTCAAGCCTCCGCGGCATTCAAGGAGGTACAGGAGACCTTGCTGAGAATGCGGGCCTTTTGCGAGAAGTTCCACCAGGAAGGCAAAATCACCGACATCGTCCACGTTGGCATCGGCGGCTCCTATCTTGGTCCTGAACTGATCTATCAAGCACTTCGTAAACAGCCGCAGAGCGTGGCCAAAAACGAGGCACTTCAAGTTCATTTTGTAGCCAATGTCGACCCGTATGCCTGGGATCGCTTGGCTGCGCGCCTAAACCCAGCGACGACCTTGGTCATCCTCGCGTCAAAATCATGGACGACGCCTGAAACCACCTTGAACTCGCAAACACTGCGTCAATGGTTTGAAAAATCTGGCCTATCGAGCGAGGAGATCTCGAAACATTGGGTAGCGGTCACGGCCAAGCCGGAGCTCGCCCAAAAAACGGGGGTGCATCCCGAGCAGATTTTCCCGTTTGCCGACTGGGTCGGGGGGCGTTTTTCAGTCTGGTCGGCGATAGGGTTGCCGATCATGCTGGCCTGTGGAACCGAGGCTTTTGACGATCTTCTTGAAGGAGCGCGAGCCATGGATGAACATTTCCAGGAAGCACCGCTCGAGAGAAATGCTCCGGTGATGATGGCCATGCTCTGCCTTTGGCACCAATTACACCTCGGTTCGCAAAGTGAAGCGGTCATTCCCTACGCCCAAAGACTGGCTCGCTTGCCTGCATTTCTGCAACAGCTACAAATGGAAAGTAATGGCAAACGAGTGGACTTGGAAGGCCAACCGATTCAATTACCTAGTGCACCCGTGGTGTGGGGCGAGCCGGGAACGGATTCGCAGCATTCATTTTTCCAGGCCTTGCATCATTCACCCCAAGCTCAGGCCATTGATTTCGTTTTGGTACGGGAGCATCAGTCCGATCCTCGCTCTCTTTTCCTGCAAGCCAACGCCCTGGCCCAAATTGAGGCCTTGAGCTTAGGTCACCCTTCGGACGACCCGCATCGACACTATCCCGGCAACCGACCCTGTCTGGTCATCGTGCTTGAGAAGCTCAACGCAAAATGTCTTGGCGCGCTGCTCGCGCTCTACGAGCACAAGACTGCCGCACTGGGTTGGATTCTCAATATCAATTCTTTTGATCAGTTTGGCGTCGAGCTTGGCAAGGTCATCGCCAAGCAGTTCGAACCCCTTCTGCAAAATACCGATCTAGCCATGCCCAACTCGATGAATCGGTCTACCCAAAGCCTTGTACAAAAGCTCCGAGTGTGAAAGTCGGCGCCGAGATCGAGGCAAGCAATGATCAAATTAAAGCATGCGCGCTATTTAAAGAGGGCGTCTCCTAGACCACGAGTTTTCCGGCCTGAATTAAAATTTGACGCTCGCAACGTTCGGCCAGGGCGGGGTCGTGCGTGACCAGGATCAAGGTGGTGCCCGCGCGCGCTTTCAATTCAAATAATAAATCAATGACCCGCTGGGCGGTTTGAGTATCCAGGCTACCGGTGGGTTCGTCTGCGAAGAGCAAGGCTGGCTGTGCACAAAAAGCACGAGCAATGGCCACCCGCTGCTGTTCACCTCCGGATAGCGTTCGCGGGTAGTGATTGAGGCGATCACCAAGACCAACCTTCTCGAGCCAGTCTTTGGCGAGCTGAGTCGCATTCGATTTACCGGCAAGTTCAGCAGGTAACATGACATTTTCGAGGGCAGTCATTTGCGCCAGGAGCTGGAAAGACTGAAAGACGAACCCTAAGTGCCCGGCACGCCAAGCGGCTCGTTCATCCTCATCGAGGGAAAAGAGGTCACGGCCAAGCGCTAAAACCTGACCGCTTGAAGGTGTATCCAAACCAGCAATGAGTCCCAGCAGGGTAGACTTTCCAGATCCTGAGGCCCCAACAATGGCGAGCGACTGACCTTTCTCCAGGCTAAAACTGACATCGTCCAGAATATTGAGCCAACCATCGGCATCTCTCACTCGTTTAGCAAGATTCTTAACTTCAATCGCCAACATGCAGAATTCTGACTTTCAAATGAGAAAAAGAGCTACGAGTTTAGCGCTAACTGCGGGGCTCTTCGCAATTTGCACTGGCTTCGCCTGGGGGCAATCCGCTCAAGCCAAGTCTAGCGCTGTTGCGGGCAATTCAAAAAGTGTTGAGCAAACCGTCAAAATCTTGATTCTCGGTGACAGTCTTTCGGCGGAGTATGGATTGAAGCGCGGCACTGGGTGGGTTTCGCACTTGCAAAGCGCACTCGACCAAGTCAAGACCGATTCAGCCAAGACGAATTCAGCAAAAAATAATTCAGCAAAAACCGGGCGGGCAGCGACGATTGCTAGAAGTTACTTGATTCAAAACGCCAGCATCAGTGGCGAGACTACGGCCGGAGGCCGTTCACGTTTGCCCGATCTACTGGCCCGCGCTCAGCCCAATATTGTGATTGTTGAATTGGGGGGCAACGACGCGCTGCGCGGGCTCGATCTGGCTATGACGGAATCCAACCTCAGAGAGATTACCCAAAAAGCACAAAAAAACGGCGCTCGTGTGTTACTGCTCGGCATGCAAATCCCACCCAATTTTGGCAAGGCCTACGCTGAGAAATTCGCTGCCATGTTTAGCAAAATCGCCCAATCGGAGAAATCCGAGCTGGTCCCGTTTTTGTTGGAGGGAATCGCCGACGATCTCAAGTATTTCCAAGCGGACCGTATTCATCCCACCGAAGCGGCGCAGGAAAGAATCATGAAAAATGTTTATAAGGGTCTAAAATCACTTCTCTAGTATTTAAGGCAAATCATGACTAAAGTCTTCGTCAATATTGGACTTAGTCTCGATGGCTACATGGCACCGGAAGGAATGAACATGAAGCATTGGGACGAGCCTGAGTACAAGAAGTGGGGTGCCAAGTGGGGTACGCTGATGGCCTGGATCATCAATCAACAGTACTTCCGAGCGAACCTCAAGCTCGGACCAGGGGGAGAGACCGGACCGCTCAATGACCTGCTTCGCAGCACCACGGAGCGCATCGGTGCCAATATTATGGGTAAGCGAATGTTCGATCAAGGCGAGCGCGCGTGGCCAGAGGAGGCTCCGTTTCACACACCGGTCTACGTTCTTACCCATGAGAAACGCGAACCCTGGGCGCGCCCGGGTGGAACGACCTTCTACTTCATCAATGACGGACCGGAGCGTGCCCTTGAGTTGGCTCGGGAAACGGCAGGCAGTCGCGACATTCGCATCGCGGGTGGGGCCAATGTGATCCAGCAGTACCTGACCATGGGCGACATAGACGAACTGGAAATCGCCTTGTCACCGGTCTTGTTCGGCAGTGGGCGGCGTCTCTTCGAGAACCTAGGCGAGCCCGGACCGCAGTTTCGCATTGACAAGGTTCTTAACGGACCAGCCGCCACACACTTGCGCTATGTGCGTCAGTGAGGGTGGACTCGCCCTCCAAGTCAGAATAAGTCGGCGCAATGATAATTTTACGTTGAGGGGTTGAGCTTGCCCCTGCTCAAGATTATATTTTTGCTCAGTTAGTCGCGGGCTTTTTTGGAGCGGCTTGCCGAGGTGCAGGTTTGGCCTTCTCAGCGGGCGTCGCAGAGACAGGGGCTACGCCAGCAGCAGGCGGGGAGACCGCCTGAGAGGCCGGTGTGGAGCCGCCCTGCACACCTAACTGACCGCCCGTACCCAAGCCACCCTGAACTTCCTGCGCCTTGTAGCTCCGCAAAGCAACCACCATTTGGTTATAGGAATCCATGAATGCGGCAACAATTAACTTACCCTCGGGAGTGTTGGTATAGCCGCCCAGGCCACCGGCACCACTTCCGCCGAACAATCCTCCGAAGAGATTGAAGTCAGTGTTCTTGGAGCTACCTTCTGCCGCTGAAAGCTGAACGCTTGAGCGATTATCCACGAGCAGAAGCATGGTATTGGCCTCGCTAAACTTCACACCGCCGGCAAGCGCACCACCCAGCGAGCCACCGAGTCGGCCGGCCAAGAAACCACCCACACCCCCCGTGCCTTTTTGCGAAAAGGTGATGGTCGGACTCATCGTGTAGTCGGCGGCGGCCATTTGGCCTTTGCCCATATTGCTTCCAGCGCGCATTTCGCCGGACGAAGCCAGGGCGCGTTCTTGCATCATATTGCCCATGGCTCGGCCACGCTCAACCACAACGAAGCAGTTGGATTGCTGCACCAGCATACGTAACACGGGCACGGTCGATTGAAGTTTGTACTGGGACAGTGCTTGGTACCATGCGGCGCCCTGGTCTTCCACAACCGCCAAGGTGCCAAGGGATTGGCCACATTTCTCGAGCTTGCTGCTGGCGTTATTGGTCGTGGAACCACCGGCTGCGCCGGTCGCGGCCGTCTTCGCGCCCGCATCACCCACCGTTGGAGTAGTCTGCAAACAAGCAGATAAGGCCAAAGTCGAGGCCAAAAGGCCGACCGTTGTTAAATGATTCATGACCCGAGCTCCTTGTATGAAAACAATCCGAGATCGAGTTTATCAGATGGTGCGACTGACCGGAATCGAACCGGTATGCCCCTTATTCAGGAAAGCGGCGGATTTTAAGTCCGCTGTGTCTACCTATTTCACCACAGTCGCAAGGCTGCTTCATTTCGAAGCCGCGATTGTACATTTTCGCGCCCAACTCACCTAAGCGGGCAACCAAGGCCTGGATTTTATGTCCTCAAAAAGCCCTTTTTCACGGATATATTCGATGACATCAACTAAACCCTCCTTACTTTTCAAATTCGTAAAGACAAAGGGCCGATCACCGCGCTGCTTTTTGGCATCGGCTCGCATTACTTCCAAATCGGCGCCGACGTGAGGCGCGAGATCAATTTTGTTAATGAGGAGTAAATCTGAGCGGGTAATTCCAGGACCACCCTTCCGGGGGATCTTCTCACCGCCTGCGACATCGATCACATAAATCGTAAGATCCGACAACTCGGGCGAGAAGGTGGCCGCTAGATTGTCACCCCCGGATTCGATAAATACGATATCAGCATCCGGAAACTTTCCAAGCATTTGATCAACAGCATCAAGGTTAATTGAAGCGTCTTCTCGAATGGCTGTATGCGGACAACCACCGGTTTCTACACCCATGATGCGCTCCGGTGCTAAGGCACCGGCTACGGTTAAAAGTCTTTGATCTTCTTTGGTGTAAATGTCGTTGGTGACCACCACCAAATCGTAGCGCTCGCGCATAGCCTTGCACAGCATTTCCGTCAGGGTGGTCTTACCCGAACCCACCGGGCCGCCAATACCCACTCTCAAGGCAGGAAGTTTCTTGGTACGCATGTCTTTCCTAAAGTTCAAAATGGTGTTGCATTCAAGAGCGGAACAGTCGGCTGTACTGGCGCTCATGGCGCATCATTAAAAGCGAGGCCATCGGCGTACAGGTCCAAGCCTCTAAGGGAGGTTCCAGGCCACTCAAGGGACGCAGTGCGAGCAATAAGCGCTGGCCACTGCTTTGGCCTAAGGGCACCAATTTGACGGCCGCCTGCACTTGATTTTCCAACCAGCTAAATGCCCAGGCGAAACGGGTCATCTGCATGCTTAAGCCCTGGCTAAAGCCGACCCCTGCGAACGCAGTGGCTGAGGCAATATTTCCTTCCTGACGCTCTCGCAAAGTAGAAAAAAGCTGCCCAACTAAATGGCCTGGCGCCACGCTTTGCAACCAGCGACACAACGATGCCCCGAGCTGGCGGGTTTCCAGGCGGGCTTCGGAACTATCACGGCTCGCTACAAAGTTTTGATCGACCCTGCCAAGCTCGGACAAATCGCTCGGTTCAATGTTGATCTTTATCGTCTTTGTGATGGACTGCAGGTCGCTGACGATTCGTTCAATTTCCTTAAAAGCGGCTTGCAGACTATAAAGCTCGCGGGGCAGAAAACTCTGTTCAAACTGACTCCGAATCCAAGCTCCTGCCGTGGTTTCGTCCACGACCACTTTGGCATTGACCGCGGCCTCCAATCCCTGAGAATAACTAAAAGCGCCAATCGGCAGCGCGGGCGATGCCAGTTGCAAGAGCGCTGCCAGTTGGCTGGAGCTTGGTCGCTCAATCGGGGTATCGCAATGCCGATCTACAC
>JANLRI010000384.1:0-7483 GCA_031361565.1 Betaproteobacteria bacterium
CGGCGTGATGGACGCCGCCGTGCTTTACGAACCACCATTCACCAGCTATGCACCGCAAGGGCCAGATGGTTTGTTCACCTCAGCACAAATTGAAGAATTGTTTTTGATTTTCAAGGAGATCAGGGCAACTGCGCTGGCCGCTTGAGCTTGCAAAAGCCGAACCAATTCTTGCAATGTAAATGTGACTATCAAATCTGCCGGCCAGTTTTGGGGTCATAGGCAACTTCTACTGGCACGATCTGATCAGTGGGCAGCACTTCTGTCCACTGGTCAAAGATTTCATAATCGCCTGACACGTTGGCTCGAAAACTTCCCTCAAGTGGGAAGAATCCATGCTCGTATACTCTGTCAATGGGCGTAGCGGTTACCGTATTGCCTGGATCCGCGAGAACGGGGTCAGTGACTTCGCTGGCTTTTGGATATTGACCCATCTTGATTCCGTCACGGTGCTTTCGCTTGATCTTCTCCGCCAAGTCAAAAAGCACATCAATGAGCTTCTGACCTTCCAGCGGATCGCCATTAACGTCGACTTCGCTGGGGTCATTTGAATGATAGATCACGTCGTCCGTGATCCCATTCATTCCCTCGACACCCTTCAGCCAATTGATCGCAGCCTGCTCCTTGCCAGGCCGAATCGGCATGACCGCTTTGACCCACGGGGCGTTCAGGAAAGCGTTGCGCATATTGTCGCCGTCGAGCTGTAGCAGCCATCCGAGCGAGCTGCCCATCTTCGCTGGCTCCGAGTCACTGGTGACATAGTAGTTGTCCCGCGTCGTATCGTCGATGCCACCCCAACCGACGGCACTCGACTCCGCGAGCGTTGGCGCGGAGTTCGTCCCTGCTGTCATTGTTGCGGTAAACACGCCTTTGTTCAACGCCGCATCGAGAGTTCTCGTGCCTGAAAAAATTTGTGGGCGCATTGGTTGATCCGGCGTCAGCTTCAGTTGCTGGCTCGACCTATGGAGGCGAGGGCGCCACCATTCAGGCGATACGAAGTACAGCATTTTGTCGACGTCGAAAATTGAATTGATGAGCTCAGCCACAACATGTCGAGTGCGGTCGTCAGGCATTGCAATGTGATTTTGCAACATGTCCTGCACTAACTTCCGGTAGATGACGATGCGTTCCTCATCGCGAAGCTCATCGCTACTTCGAGCCCTCAGCTTACTGATGACATCGACCCGGTCCTTCAGCGTCTCAATGGCCGCTTTCTCAAAAAGCGCCTTTTCATCCGCATTGAATTTTTCCTGAAGTGCCTGATTCTTTGCTTGGATTGCCTGGTTCGCGGACGTCAATGGTGACCAACGAAGAATGAGGTTCACCTGCAGACTATTCTGGCCGCCAAAATCAGCGGAGTCAAGATTCAGCATGAAGCTGACTTTCGGCAGCGCACTGTTATCGATGTCGGAAGTTCGTGAAACGCTTACTGGCTTGCCTTGTGAGTCGAATTCGACGTCCGTGAGCTGGTAATCGACTCTTGGGCATACAAATTCCTGATGGAATCTGGATTGAATGTGCTCCTCACTACCCAGAAACTCGGAGTTGTCGCTCTCGATTCCGTTAACGTAAACCTCACCTTCGTTGTCGGCATTTGTTCCGTCGATCGAGATGAACGGAATAGTGATGAGCTTATTCTCTTGAAAAGGCTGAAGAGTCGGCAGCTCCTGAGGATGCGGAATCGAATCGAGCTCAGCGGGCTTTGCTAGGTGAACCAACTTTGCCAGTCCGAGCGATGCGCCTGGATCATCGACATACGTTTGCCAGCACAAGTATGTGCCTATGTCCTGTACCTGAACACCGACCTGTCGCATTTTGCGGCGTAACTCATAGTTTACTAGCGCGTTAGTGTTGTTGGCGAGTAGATGCCGCGTGCTGGACATATCGCTGACTTCAGTGGTCGATTTGAATGTCGTCTTGAAGTTCTTGCGAATCTCTGACGAGAGCTTGTCGGTTTGCTCGCGGGCGCGCTTATGACTTGTTTCGCGCGCCTGTTTTTGCGAGCTGGCGTAATCAAAACTTGCTGTCGCTTGAACGGACGCATAGGACGCTGTGACGCCGGCACCCGCCTTGATGTCTCTGCTGTTTTCGTCCTTGACCGCTTCGGAGAGTTCATCGTGAGTGGTGGCCGTCGATTCCGACTTTGTCAGAATATCAAGGGCAGTCTCGATTGTCTTTTCGATGATGGTCTTACGAGTGTGCACCTCAACGAGCTCGACGCTTGAGCCAGGGCTCAGCCAGACATGTTGCAAAGATGTTCCGAGAAACGTGTCCAGCTCGAAAAAATACTGCCTGAAGAGGTGTACCACGCTTATCGGCGATAAGGCGACGCCCTCGAGCTGTTTCGCATCTGTCGGGTCGAGATGATCGAGGTTGAAGTGGGCGGAGGGTTCATTGTTCGACAGAATCCTGCTTAGAACACCGGCGCGCTCAATACTTTCTTTTGCAACATAAAACAGCTCTTTCAACGCATCGTACTGACGCTGCTTGACGAGGAGAAGCAGCATTCCGGCAACTTGCGATTCATGTGCGAGATATTTCTCAAACGCGGCCTGCCCCGCCTCGGGTGATCCACTCGCTAGCATGGCACCACGCGCATCCGAGCGCAGTCGGATGTTGTTTCGATCACGCAACTGCGCGAATACCTTGGTGTAATTCGCGACGACGTCTTTCTTGAGAATTGTATCGAGGATTTCGTGCGTAACCTGTTGTGGCCATATGGACTGAACATAGTTCGCATAGGACGGAAGTGACTGTCTGATACGTTCCAAAACCACACTGTCGACGCTTCGTTTTGCGCCGTCGTGCAGCTCGCCGGTGGCGAGCTCGATATGAATCTGGCCTGCGTCGCCGTATTCGACCTTGAGCAAAGGGGATATCTTACGCTCCAAGTTTCGAATTATTTGTACTTTGTCTCTTTGAAGCCCGTTGTCAAAACGCTCTGCGATTCTCTTGGACCTCCAGCCGAGCAAGGGTTGGTAAATTCCGAATATTTCGCTGGCATACGGCAAAACACCTGCATACTGCCCCAAATCTGCAATTCGCTTTACCGTTGCCATGGAATTCTCCTGTCTTGACGGACCCGAAATTGAGCAGCGGCACAACTTGTGCCACTTGCGAGTAATTGTATTATGCACCCAACAAATTTATACTTCGAAGGTTGGACGACGGTACGGGGCGACGTACTGGACGACGACGCAACGGCTTTAAGCGCATTGGCCGTCCTCTGACAACGGATAACCTTATATGATCATAACGTTTGCGTTGAAAGCGTTTCGCAAAGGCCCACGCGGACCGTCAAAAGTCATCAGGCACTTTCTGTTGGACGCAGCCGAGATTCGTGTTGCGTTGACGTTTTCAGATAGTTCAAAG
Organism: Betaproteobacteria bacterium; assembly: GCA_031361565.1. Lineage (GTDB taxonomy): Bacteria > Pseudomonadota > Gammaproteobacteria > Burkholderiales > Burkholderiaceae_E > JAPOKJ01. The sequence goes on from JANLRI010000384.1 coordinate 3,370, forward strand.
CTTTCTCTATCACCCGTTCGCAAAAACGCTAATGGCCAGTTCCTCATCGAGATTGATGCGGCCGTCGTCCCGAATGTTGCCGGTACGACTCAAAAGAAAACGATCGTAAGGCTTGTCGCTGAACTCGTCGTCGAAGTAACGCACAACGCAAAGACCTTCCGCTTGTTGCACGCACAACAGGTTTTTGCTGCGGTGCCAAGGGCGTCGAATAGCGATTTGATCGTCGACTACGACCTTAGACCATTTGCATGGATCCATTCCAAAGGTGGCGCCTGGCGTACTTCAAACTCGACGGTGCATCCCCTATTTGATCTGTCGGCATTGCTTTTAAACCGCGTTGAAGTAAACACGCTCATTGTCGACCTCACTGAGCTCTGGGACCACCTACACGCAACAAACAAAAACTACAGGATTTATAAGGACCTCACGGATACTACAAAAGTAACCTTCAAGGTCTTCGGCCATTTGGGCGGCAACTCATTCATTTGGTATGCCGTTGTCCCGGGGTATGCGAGCAAGCACCTCAGCCTATCGCCACACGTTTTCTTGCAGCCCATCGACTTAGGAAGCTTTCAATTCAAGAAGGATGAGAAAGACTATCTGCTATCGAGCGCTACTGAATTCGCAGATTCTGCAGAGGGTTCAACTATTTTGTTGAATTATCTACTGCCACCAGTAGACGATGCGCGCATAGCTGCGTTGACGGCCAGGTCGCTCAACTCAAGTGACTTGTCAGCGTTGGGCGCAAGTGATTTGCCAGACCTGGTAAAGAATCGGTTTCGCAACGTAGTCAATTTCGCGGCAATGGGCACTACAAGAGTCGTCCCGCAGCACTGGAATATCGGGGCAGGATTTGAGCGCGCGTTTTATGCACTCGGCAAGAAAGAGCCGGAGCAGATTCTTTTAATTCCTCAGCCTTTCGGCAATGATAAAGACGCGCGAGCGGAAAATACCTCGGCACTCAAGACAATCACAGACACCGTTTTCGACGTGCTTAGTACCAACACGGATCTGTTTGGGCTTCCGATAGACAAGCTGATGGGCAAGGACAAAGCCATACTGTCCGCTTATAGCGAGTCGGGTATAGATTTGTGGATCTCGAGCGAGGCCAACTTACAAAACCTGAAGGCCATCATAGGTATTGAGCCCAACCAGGTGAATCCACGTGGCACGAAGGGTCCGAACGGACAGTCGACGATACCGAAACTGCTGCGAAAAAAGGTCAAGGTGTTTTTGATCGGCAACACCTTCACTGGTTGGTATCGCCCAGAAATTTCCGAATCCCAACTACGACAAATACACTTTCTTCCGGAGAATCCGAAAATTCTGGCCTATCCACCCAATCCAGACTCGAATGACTTTGTAAAGTACCGTGTTGGTCGAATTGAAGATCCATCGAACGACCCGTTGTTACTTCCTGACGAACAGAACATTGTCGCCGATTTTCAAAGTCGGAAACCTCCGATCACAGGCAAAAAGTTCCTTCGAAAAGTGTTCCAGGAAGAATACAACTCTTATAACTGGAACCCGCGCTGGCCGACCTTTTACAATCATCATTTCGCGCTTACCGGAGGAAGGGTCATGGTCCTTGGGGACCCGGTTGATTTTTATCGCAAGCCACCGACGAGCTACCAGACTTTCTTCCAAGAGGCGGTTGAGGACATTGGCTGAAGCAACAAGTGTGTCTGAGGATAGCCAGAAAAATCGACTGACCGTAACCGGCAGCGTATCCTTGTCCGGAAGCCAATGCATTCAGTTCAAGCACTAAAGGTCACGAATTCATGCCATCCAACGCTGACAGGTACGGCGCCCGAATCTCGACAAAAGTCGAAGAGGCCGCTTGCGCGTACCGACACGCCGTGGATTGCATACTCTCGGCCTGGCCGGGAGCGCTAGAGGCACTTGATCGTGCCACCGCCGCCGACATTGAGCAGGCGCGCTCAGTGCTTGCGCTACGTCAGCATCACCGACCTTCGCGTCAGCATGAGCTCTGGCTCGCCGAGGTTCGATGCTAAAACGCCCGAACCTGCAACCAAGCTTTGCGGTACCCGTCGTTGCCCAGATCGGTCCTGCGCCTAGCCCAGTATTGGACCCCAAAGCGCCGCTGATTTTCGTGATCAACGCTGCCTCCGGCCGACACGACGCCGACGCGACGCGCCTGGCCATCGAGCAGGAATTGGCAGAGGCTGGCAGGACCGGTGTAATTCTCCAAGCACGTCCGGACGAGCTTGTGCGCATAGCAGAGGAGGCGGCGGCGACTGCCGTGGCGCAGCGTACCGCCGTGGTCGCAGTGGGGGGCGACGGCACCATCAATGCGGTGGCGCAGGCCGCGCATGCCCAGGGCTGTGCCATGGGGGTCGTGCCACAGGGTACCTTCAATTACTTCGCCAGAACCCACGGGCTGCCGACCGACGCAGCCGAGGCAACGCGCGCGTTGCTTCTTTGTTCGGCGCTGCCCGTGCAGGTGGGAATGGTCAACGACCACGTCTTTCTGGTGAATGCCAGCCTAGGCTTGTACCCCGAATTGCTCGAGGACCGTGAGTCCTACAAGGCGCGTTTCGGCCGTAGCCGACTGGTGGCACTCTTGTCTACGGTGGCGACTTTGCTGGGCGCGCATCGCCAGTTGCACCTCCGCATCGAACGCGGTAATGAAGTACGCGACGTGGTTACACCTACGCTCTTCGTTGGTAACAACCGCCTGCAACTCGAGCAGGTCGGACTGGCCGAGGCCACTGCCGTCGAGCAAGGCAGCATTGCCGCTGTCATGCTGCGCCCGATCAGCACGCTGGCGATGTTCGGCCTGTTGTTTCGCGGCGCCATGGGCACCTTGGGCGAGGCGGGTAGCGTCGAAAGCTTTCAGTTCCGACGCATCCTCGTCAAGCTGCGCCCGGCCTTAGGCACCCGAATGATCAAGGTGGCCTTCGATGGCGAAGTGAGTCGGATGCGGCCACCATTAGAGTTCCGTGTGTCTGACAAGCCGCTCTATGTCCTCAAGGCCCCGGGCGAGCAAAAGTCTGCCCATGCGGACAGCGACAAGGCATGAGCATCCTGCTGCAGATTTCGGACACGCATTTCGGCACCGAGCAAGGGCCGGTGGTCGATGCGCTGGCAAGTCTGTCCCTGCAACAGCGGCCCGACTTGGTGGTACTGTCGGGCGATATCACCCAGCGCGCACGCGCCGGCCAGTTCCGCACGGCTCGTGCCTTTTTCGACCGGCTAGAAGTTGAAGTGCTGGCCATTCCAGGCAACCACGACATTCCACTTTTCAATCCCTGGGCTCGCCTGCGTCACCCCTACGCGCACCATTGCGCGGCCTTCGGAGAGGTGCTTGAACCTACATATTCGTCTAGTGAAGTGCTAGTAGTTTGCGTCAATACGACGCGCTGGTATCGCCACAAGAATGGCGAAGTCTCGGCGCAGCAGATTGATCGCGTGGCACAACGATTAACTCAGGCAAGCGCCGCGCAGTTGCGTGTCGTGGTTGTCCATCAGCCCATCGCGGTCGCTCACGCCTCCGACACGCACGACCTTCTGCGTGGTCATGCCGCAGCCGTGCCGCGCTGGGCTGCAGCCGGTGCCGACCTGGTGATGGGTGGCCACATCCATTTGCCCTATGTGATGGCCTTACGGCATGACGCCCGAGCGATGTGGGCGGTGCAGGCAGGAACTGCCGTGTCGTCGCGAGTCCGTGGCGGCATACCGAATTCGGTCAACTTGATTCGATGGGGCGGCGACGCCCCCCAGGGGCGCTGCCTTATTGAGCAATGGGATTACGCAATTGAAGCCAAGGCCTTTGTTCGCGGCACCGTTACGGTCGTGAGGCCAGGTAGGGCAATCGATGGACGCTGAGTGGGCCACTGAGCTGCACTGGGCGCAATGGGCGCGCTGGGCGCAATGGGCCGGTGCGCACGCACTGCTGCTCTTCTTCCTGGTGCTAATGGGTTCACTGGCGCTGACGCTCGTGGCGACGTGGGCATGGTCACACGACGGTCAGTCGGCAGTGCAACCAGACCCATCTCTGACAAGACCTAACCCTCTGCGAATAGTGCTCGGGCTTGGCGTGATTGTGGCGGGTACTGCGGTGATCGCCGTTCTGTCACACCACCTGGGTGCG